>JAZBNU010000053.1:0-2274 GCA_036350815.1 Desulfopila sp. | reverse complement strand
TATCATGAATCCCATACCGATAATGGCAGCGATGGACCCAGTCAGTAGTATCTTGTATCCGTTCACAGTCTCCTCCTGTTTTATATTATAATTCCCTGATGCCTAGGTTATCCGGTGTTGATGATAAACTCCTGACCCTGCCGTGAGGAACGTCCCTGTGGCAGTCCCAGCACATTCTTTCGTCGACTTCGCTCGCCTTGAAATCGTGATAGCGCTGTTCATTCTTGACAATGTTCTCGACCAGGCCAGCGTGGCATGATCGGCAGTTTTTCTGGATTCTCTCTGCTCCATCCTCACTCACCTGGATGTTCTGGCCATAGGTGCTGAAAGTGAAAGCAAATGAGTGATTCCAGCCGTCCCGTGCCTTTGCCATATATTTTTCAACTGTGTTTTTTGTAGGGAGATGACAGTCAACACAGGTCGCAGCATTGCGATGTGAACTATGCTGCCAGGTGGCAAACTGAGGGTTCATTACATGACAGTTAATGCAGGCGGACGGGTCAGTGGAGAGGTATGAGAGCGCCTTGGATGTCTGTATGAGATAGCCGAAAACAGCAATGGCGACAATAAAGGTGAAGATGGAAAATGGTTGGAGAAATCTACCTGTTTTCATAGTCTGCCTCTTTGCCTTCTCCGGGGAAGGGGTCTAGTGGTCGCTCTCTTCATACTGACGACAGCGAGGAGCAAGCCGGATTATTTCACGAAAACCCCCTGGTTAAGGGCCTTTCTGCAATATCCATAGCATTAGCTGACGGGTGAAATCCTTGACTTAAGTCAAAAAGAGAAAAAATCAGGTGGACGTTTACGACAAAGGAAGGAGGGGGCAGGGCGAGGCAATACACCTTCTACGTGAACCGCCGGGGGTAGCCTCTCTCTCTGTGACTCCCGCGAACCAGATGCTGCTGAGTATGCTAGTTGTTATTGTGGACTCTATGTCTCCTGGGAATGGAACGCTAACCTCATCGAGTACAGGGAGGTGCCGGAAAGAAGGCCATCCTGGCGCATGACGAAGTATCTGGCAACTCGATTCCACCTGGTCTTTGTGGGCTATTGAAGGACGAAAGTGTAGTACAGGGGAGCCTGAAACAGGGAATAAAAAAGCGCCTGCGTCGTTTATGCAGGCGCTTTTCGTGTCTTGAAGGTCGTTCCGGGCGTGAGTTATTTGATTTTACGAAATAAGACTACCAGCGCTCCGTTCCGATAAGCTGGCTGACATCCATGCACTTGGCTCTTTCCTCTTCAGTCAACTCGTCTTTTGTCTTGAGCTTTCCTTTCAGGTCCTTGGCGTAGCAGGCGTACTCCTTGCCGTCTTTGTCACGAATCCAAACCATTGATTCTTATCCACCACTTCTTTCCGGATCTGCCATAATTGTACCTCCATGTTTATGTGTGCCCGGTTTATATATCAATTATATTTATCCTCATTTTAATTTCAAGGACCATCGTGAGGCAGAGGAAAAGGATGGAAGGAAAACGTTAGGAATACAGCAGCGATGTACAGATATACAGGAAGAGGAAACCACAAGTTGCCGCCTTATGGAAGCTACTCGAACAGCGCTTTTTCAAGTCCGAGGAGAGTTGTGACGATCTCTTTCAACTGCAGTGCGGTTTTTATCGGCCGGTATTTGTTCAGGTGGTAAGGAAATGTTTTGAGTGCATTGATGGCCAAACCCTTGGCTTGTATTGCAGATGATACATTAGGCGTAACATCAACTCTCCTGGAGAAGACAAAAAAAATGGCTCCACTGCATAATTGCAATTGTACAATGGAGCCGAAACTACGGAGGACTCACTCGCTTTACTTGGCTCACTTACTCCCGGCAGCAGAAAATTGATGGAAAAAGGAAGGCAGAAAACCGGTCGAACGTACCTTCCTTTCAGCAGGAATGGGTACTGCGGTGACGGGTACTTTTGATCTTTTCACCACTCGTTTAGAAAGGGGTGTTGTAAAAGTCAGGAAAGGTTTCTCGTGTGCTCCCATGCCGATGAGATCGCAGTTTGAGTTGACTGATTGCAGTAAAATCTCTTCTTCGACATTGCCGAACACAACTTTATTTTCAATTTTTAAGCCGAGCTGTTCCGGATAAAGTCCATCTTCTAAACCGAGATGCTGTCGAATAAAAGCCTGGCGATTTCTATGAGCCATTTCCTCGAAAGCTGCGTCTCTTTCCCGATTGAGTATTTTCTTTTTATCATCTTTGCTGACGTAATACATGGCAAGAGTCTTAGCTGAGCTTTGTGAAAAGGTGTCTACGACATGTAAGCGGACAATTT
>JAZBNU010000052.1:0-2670 GCA_036350815.1 Desulfopila sp. | reverse complement strand
CAGGCCTAAAATATTAATTCAGTTTATGTTATTTGCCTGTGGAGCCCACGACCGGATTTGAACCGGTGACCTCATCCTTACCAAGGATGCGCTCTACCAACTGAGCTACGTGGGCACCATTGTTACATGCAAAACAATGGAGCGGGAAACGAGACTCGAACTCGCAACCCTCAGCTTGGAAGGCTGATGCTCTACCAATTGAGCTATTCCCGCTCTGATGATATCTGAACAAAGTGAGGCAAGAGATGGTGGAGGGGGGAGGATTCGAACCTCCGAAGGCTTGGCCGACAGATTTACAGTCTGTTCCCTTTGACCGCTCGGGAACCCCTCCATTTCGAAACAGCAAAAGATGCTGCTTATTAACCTCTCAAAAACACTTTGTAAAGCTTTTTTTTTGGAGCTGGCGATGGGACTTGAACCCGCAACCTGCTGATTACAAATCAGCTGCTCTGCCAATTGAGCTACGCCAGCTTACAAAACTGGAGAATATACTGAGTTTGCAAAGATAACGCAATAAGTTTTTTTAGCCATTCCTGGAAAATTCTATGATACGAATGATAATTCGTAGAACAGTATCCCAATATTTCGGACTGTTTCATACGATTTCGCATATATTTCCTTAGAATAATTCTTACAAAGACAAAAAAAAAGGACCGGAAGTCATCCGGTCCTTTTTTTCGTGCCCGTATTTGATACTGGTTATTCAACAGTACCTTTGGCAAAAGCTGATTCTCGGTACTTTTCAAATGACATGGCGAAAGTTCTATACACAATATGAGCAAATTTTGTATAGGGCATATACAGAAAAAGCATCATGACACTGACAAGGTGGAGATAATAGATGATGTGACCAACAGTTGCCAGCCCTGCCCAGCGGCAAACCTCAGCAAGCAGACCTGTTATACCGACAGCAACAATCTCCCAGATAAGAAACCAGTCATAAAAGTTCCCTTCGATACCGGCTTTTTTCTCATTTTCAGAACGCGATGTCCATAAAACCCACATACCATACAGCAACGCAATTGCAGAAACGTTGGCTAAGAGTTTAACCGGATTCCAGAAGGTCATCGGACCGTGAAACTGCGGCCAAAACAACCCCAGAATATCATTGGCAAACAATGACCAGCAGGTAACTATAAAGAGGCCAATGAAAGCAAAAACAAGGGGCTTATGTCCCTTAGCTCTTTCGGTATTAACCGTACACTCTTCAAACCTCTTATGGGTCAACATCTCGACTATTGAAGGCCACAAAAACTGCTGCACAAACTGCACTACTGATGGCCGGTATTCCCGATTGAGATCGTATTGAGCCGACATAGCTTTCCAAAGGTTGGTAATTCCTTTATAGGCTGAAAAGACGGCAAGTCCTGCAGCCGGAACCATGAAAGCTACTATAAAAAAGATATTTTTGGCATACCAGTGGAAATCCCAGTAGCCGAACATCCTCTGGTATCCATACCCTGCTTCAAAATTAGCACTCCAATTGTCCATCAATCCGCCTGACAAAAACCACATGACAAAAATGATAACAGCCGGGATCCCAATCAGCATCGGTAGTCCCTTAATGCTAGAGGCAAGAGTTGCCAATCCTCTGGGCCACGCATAATAATTATACGCATAGGCCCGAATAGCACCTAAAACCTCGGCGGGTTTTGCCCCCCGGGGACAATTTTCGGTGCAGTCACCGCACTGATGACACAGGAAAACATCAGGATCGGCAAGTAAATTTTCCTTCATTCCCCACTGAGACCATATCATCTCTTTTCGTGGAAAAGGTTTCTGGTCACCTGAAAGAGGACAAACCACAGAGCATGTCGCACACTGATAACACTTCTTTACAGTATCGCCGCCGACACCTTTGAGGTATTTTATAAATTCTACATCTGGTTGGACATTCATTTTTTCCTCTCTGTTATAGTATCAAGAAAAAATCATCGTTCATAGTGACCATCTCTGGTCCAGAACTGCAGTGACGGTCAACGTCACTGCAGAGGATGATAAAACAGATTCTAGAAGCCTTTAAATGGGTTTGGACCCATCTCAACAATTTCTTCTACGAAATCTTCTAATAGTTTAGGAATTCTGTCGTAATCGGTGATGGCAACCTGCTCAGAAACAACGCGTTCAGATTCGAGACCGAGAGTTGAGAGGGTATCACCAATATTCTCCATACGTTTATTGGCAATCTCCGAGCCTTTGACAAAGTGACATTGATAGTCATCACCATATGTACAACCAAGAAGCATTGCACCATCCATACCAGCCGACATTGCATCTCTAATCCAGGCCATATTAACAGAGCCAAGACATCGGACAGGAATGAATCGAACCATATGGTTGAGTTTGTGACGTTTCATACCGGCCATATCAAGAGCGGGATAGGCATCGTTTTCACAAACCAGCACCAGTATTCTCAGTCTGTCATCATCATCTTCGGGAACTTCTATTGACTTGATCATAGATCCAATAAGATCAATATTGTAATCTTTGAACCCTATGATTCGCTCTGGGCATGCACCCATGCAAGTTCCACAGCGACGACAGCGCGTCGGATTCGGCAATGGTGTCCCTTTGTCATCGTCATCAAGAGCCCCGAAAGGACACTCTTCAGTACACCGCTTGCACTGGGTGCATCTCTGCATAAAAAATTCAGGATAGGTGGCATCACCT
>JAZBNU010000051.1:0-11384 GCA_036350815.1 Desulfopila sp. | reverse complement strand
CTGCGCGTACCTGCAAGAACTCTTGAAAGAAATGATGAAAGCGAAAAAGGGTATAATTGGGGTCAAGATTATAAATGAAGAGGTTTTCCCGAGTCAGATCTTGCAGTATTGTATCAATTTCAGTAATACCTGTGATCCGTTTGGCAAGGTTTGCATGAATCTCATCGACAAAAGAAAGCTTGAGAAAAGGCAGGTGGTATTTTTCCGGGATACATTTGAAAATTTCATCCTGAAAGTATTCCAGCATATCTTTCTGACTGGGAGAACCCAGGATTTGAAAGTTTGTGGAATTGGCTTTTTCTATTGACCGGCTGCCGGACATGGGGTGAGCGGCCAGCACAATGCCCATAACCCAGCCGCTGGTGATATCTTCAATTTTCCGGGCATCGGCGACACTGATGCTTCTACGGAAAACATCGTTGAAAAGAATTTCTATCTCCGAGCTGTTCAGAGCAAGATCGTGGGTGTTGAGAAAGCTGACGGAACTGCGATTCCTGATGGTTTTAGATTTCAGCTCAAAAGGGTGACGGCTGGTCAGGACAAAATGCATCCTTGGCGGAGATGTATCCAGGAGATAAGCAAGGAGCTGATTGGTCATTTCAGCATGGCTGATAAGGTGAAGATCGTCGAAAACAATATAGAGATTGGTATGAAGATGTCTGTCTACGTCAGCCAGTAAAATATTGGCACAGCGTTGCAGGTCGAGGGGTCCGATTTCGCCTCTGAGGATGATGTTTTCGAGCTGGGGTGAAGAGAACGTAGTAAGAGTATTGTTGAGACTGTGCAGCAGGCCCGACAGGAGGACAACGGGATCGGCATCTTCTTTTCCTATCTGATACCAGATGTGATTGTGATTGTGATGGGTGATATATTGATAGGCGAGGGTAGTTTTTCCCTGGCCGGCTTGTGCCTCTATGGCGATGATTTTGGTCTTGTGGTGTTTCCCGGGCAGAACATCTTCGATGAGACGGGAGCGAAAGAGCGATTGGTTTTCGTCGATATGAGGCGGATAAAATTTGTTGGAAGGGATGGCTGAATGGAGCGCAGTCAACGTTGCGTTCATAGCGTAGTATCCTCATTGGTGTTCGTGGGCAAGAGACGGATACTCCCCAATATCTCATCTGCTTACGTTGTCGGTTATTTATTTTTTGTTGTGATACGGTCTCCCGATTGATTCTGATGCCACATAAACTGCCTGCAGATACCTCTGATAATATTTGATTCTTTTGAGGTAAGTTGCAGCCTTGCTAGAAACCTGCGAATATTTGTCATCCAGTATGTATGATTTTTTTCCTCAAGAAAGTTGATTTGCACCAGCGCTTCCTCAACATGCTGGTACATCCCTTCAAGCTCAAAGGATGTGGCGTATTGAGGAGATGGCTCGACATCTTTTTTTTCATGGACCAGTCCGTGATACAGCTCGTAGCAGTGAATGGCTACAGCCTGAGCAAGGTTGAGAGAGGAAAAATCCGCTGTTGGGATCGCAGAGGTTGCATGACAATATTTCAGCTCCTCATTACTCAGGCCACAGTTTTCCGGACCAAACAGGAAAGCGATCTGATTGTTGGGGAGGAGTTGAGTCATTCCCTCAACGATCTGTCGTGGGCTGCGCTCCGTTCCTCTCTGTCTCCCTCGCCGTGCTGTAGTTCCAATGATGTAAGAAAAGGGGGCAAGGGCATCCTCGATGCTGCTATGTATCTCCATGGAATCAAGAAGATGGGCGGCTTTGTGGGTTGCCATCTTCGCCATTGATTCGTGGTCCGGCATTTCATCACGAATGAGAATGAGACGTGAGAGTCCCATATTAAAAGCACTGCGTGCGGCGGCACCTATGTTTTCCGGGAATTTTGGCTGGACCAAAACTATTGCAATATTTTTGAGTAGAGCGGTTTGAGTCAGCATTTATCAATAGCCATACTGCCGAGGTCGTAGTTGCTGTTGCTTTTAATCTGGCATGGTCAAGAGTCTGAAAAACAAATTCACCCAGCCATCGCAAGAATCATCCGCTTATAATGAGCTGTTTCCTTACGACTGGAGAAGACCGGTATGCCGAAAAGAACGATGCAACATTGTACCTGCAGCATCAAAAAAAAATCAGTTCCGCCCCGTAATAACAGGACATTTTCTCAGTCCGGTCCTGCTGTAAAACCTGTATAAGCGAGGCGCAAAACCGTTGTGATGGCCCTTACGGAGCGTTTGTATGGTGAATTGTGGGATAGAGTTTTAATCCCGACAGCGACGGGGCTGCCGCGGTCAGTTTCCTTTGATCCCGTCTTCCAGAGATATTCTGCTGATCTTCTGGTATTCTTCTGCCTGTTTGTCCGGGGTGGTCGGCATGAGTCGCTTGAGAAGTGGTACAACCCCTCTTTCTGATTTCTCGAAGAGCTCCTCTGCTTCCTTGAGGGTAATTTGCCAGGCTGGGGCAAAGCCGGGAGCTTTTTCAAACATAATGTCGAGAGCGGTCTGGTAAACAAAATATTGACGTATCTCTTTGCGTCCGGGCTTCTGGTTCAGAGACTGAACCGTAATCTGCAGATTGTCTCTTTCCTGCTTGAGACGATCAATCTCATTTTTTCTCCGCTCATTCTCACTGGAGTCTATCTCAAGCTTAGTGTGGAGATGAGATCGCAATCTGTCGACTTCTCGGGATAATTCCCGCCGCCGCAGAAAACCACGAATATATATTATCACACAAAAAATAATACCTAAAGCCAAGCCTTTGGCAAATGGATTGTCAATGATTGTCATTAGCCAGCTGGTTTCTTCCATGAGTATCTCCTTCCGCAAATGGATATTGGCACTTGCCGGTGAACAAATGCAGGGGTGCTTTCTAAGCTGTTGTGTAGGTAAATTTCTAAAACAATGACATAAATCTGCTTATTCGCATTACTATACCAATTCATGCTGCAAAAGAAAAGTACTGTTTCCCTCAGGGAGGTGCCTTTTTATAATGTTTGTCTATTTTTTTCAGTAGAGTAATGACGGTATTGGCTGCATAACAGGATTTCCCTGTGATGTATTACTGTGCGCTGCTGTTTTTAGCTACCGGTGCAAAATTTATTCTTCGGCGGGAGTGGTCCACATCAAGAAGGGTAACCTCGATTGCGGCACCCAGCTGATATGTTTTGGCGGAAATTTCTCCTATGAGTCTGTGACGCTTGCCGTCATAAAGATAGTAGTCGTCGGTGAGAGTGGCAATATCAACTGAGCCGCTGACAAAAAGGTCGAGAAGTTCTATAAACAGGACGTTTTCACTGACCCCTGATATGACCGCTTTGAAGTTCTCTCCAATAAACTGCTCCATGAAAAAGATTTTAAGCCGGTCATTTATGTCTCTTTCTGCTGTAATGGCAAGCCGCTCACGGGCGGAGACATGCTTGGCCTGTTCTTCCAGGGAAACGGCGTCTTTTCCAACCTGCTGATGTTGCCTGCTGAGGAATGAATGGAGGAAACGGTGCACCATAAGGTCGGGATAGCGTCTGATAGGAGAGGTAAAGTGGGTGTAATCGGTCGCTGCCAGGCCGAAATGTCCCTGGTTGTGAGAGGAATAACGAGCCTGCTGCATGGAACGCAGCAGGAGGTTGTTCACCACATATTCAGCCGGGGTGTTGCGTACCAGTTCCAGTACTGCGGCAAACCATGAAGGTTCGCCACTGATGGGCGGCAGTTCCAGGCCCAAGGTCGCGGCAAAGGATGCGAATTCTTCCACCTTTTCGGGAGCCGGCTTCTCGTGAATCCGATAAATAAAGTCACGGGTATGACGGGTAAAAGTCTCCGCCACTGCTTCATTTGCCGCCAGCATGAACTCCTCGATGATCTGGTGGGCAAAATTTCGTTCTTTACGAGTGATGGATTTGATTCGACCGTTCTTTTCCAGGGCAACTTCAGGTTCGGGTATATTGAAGCCGATGGACCCCCGTCTCATGCGGGCATCATGGAGCAACACGGCAAGATCCTGAGCCGATTGCAAAGCATTGAGAAACTGTTCGTGTTGTTTGCGTACTTTCGCATTGTTGTCAATGAGGATCTCTTTCACGGTGGTGTAAGTGAAACGGTGTTTGCTGCAGATGATTGATTTGCTGAATTTTTTCTTTAGGAGCACTCCATTATTGTCGAAATCGAGAATTGCGGAAAAGGTCAGTCTGTCTTCGCCGGGGACCAGGCTGCAGAGGTGATTGGAGAGTCTCTCCGGAAGCATGGGAATAACTCTGCCTGGAAAATATATGGAAGTACCCCGATTATAGGCTTCCTGGTCAAGTCGGCTTCCGGCTTTGACAAAATGAGACACGTCCGCAATGGAAACGTAGAGGCGGAATCCATTCTCCGTTTTGGCAACAGCGATGGCGTCGTCGAAATCCTTGGCGGTTTCTCCATCTATTGTTACATGGCAGGTGTCGCGCAGGTCAAGCCTGTCTTTATCCAGCGAATTGTCTAATTGAAGAGTCGCTGCCTCCTGAAGGACGTCGTCTGGAAAAATGTGGGGTAAGTCATGCTTCTCGATGACCATGCGCATCTGCACATCGATATTTTGCGGTGATCCAAGTACCTCTATGATAGTTCCCTGGACAAAGCCGGTGAGCGAAGGACCCGGGAGAATGTCGACAATAACAACATCATTCTCCTCGATTCCCTCCGGGATCGCTCCGGCAAGGGTAATGTTTGAGGGATAGCGCAGGTCTTCAGGCACAATTTTTGCCGGATTACCCTGCTTGAAAAATCCGGTGATTTTTTCAGAAAACCGTTGCAGAATTGCGAGTAAAACTGCTTCCGGACGACCATCCTTGCGAACCTTTTTGACCTTGATCAGAACCGAATCACCATGATTTGCCGTGCCTATATCCCGGACCGTCAAAAAAGGGTCTTTGTGAAAGGCGACTGCCGCTTCAACAGGCTTGAGATTAATGACAAAGCCAAAACCGCGTGGATTTTTTTCGATGATTCCGGTAAAAAGATTGTTTTTCCAGTTGAGCCGGAAGCGCTTTTTCCCCGCGGGAACAACGAAATTTTCATCTATCAGGGTGGAAAGGGCTTTGTGCAGGTCTTTTCTGGTAATTTTACGACCATTGAAGTATTCTTCCAATTCGCTGAGAGAGAGGGGATCCGGGTTTTTGGCGAGAATTGCCAGAAGAGGTGTGAGAACATTGTGTGATGCATCCACTCCAGGCGTATTTGGTAAAGCTTTTTTTTTGAATCGCTGCTTTTTCTTCTTTGGATGTATTCTTTTTGGGGCCATTTGGGTTTTTTCTTTTCCCTGATTGTAGAATTTTGTTAGACTGCGGGGTATTGTCGGCAATGTGTCTTATAGTTTGCCCCTGAGCGGTAGGAGATGCACAGCTTTCAGCAGTAGTGGTACTCCACTGTTGCAATAAGGAGAGTCCCGCTATAATAACACATGGGTATCGGCAAAAAAAGGAATTAGATTTTCTTTTAACATTTCATATCTTCCGGCAGTTGAACGAGGCAGCCACATCTATGCAGCATATCCCTTTTGACCTTGAACTTTATCGCAGACAAATGCAGACCTATATCGGCGGTAAAGCTGGTGAACACATTTTCTGGGACGCGCTTAACTTTGCAACGGAAGCACATGATGATCAGTGGCGAAAATCGGGTGATGCGTACATTCTCCATCCCTGTTCCGTGGCTAAGATACTGGCAGCAGAAATGGATATTCTGCATCCGGAGATCCTTGCGGCAGCGCTGCTGCACGATACTGTTGAAGATGTAGAAGAGATAACAGGAGAAATCGTAGGGAAAAAATTCGGACATTACGTGCAGGCGATCGTTGAAGGTTGTACCAAAGTAACGCAGTCATCCGGTGACAAACAGTCGCAATATAAACGGATCCACCGGAAAATCTTTTCCGGAGCAGCTTTACGACCAGAGGTTATGCTTGTGAAACTGGCCGATCGGCTCCATAATCTGCGTACTTTGAAGGCCATGCCGAAAAGTAAACAGCAGAAAATCGCCGATGAAACACTGGACATTTATGCTCCACTGGCGACGGTTTTCGGACTGTTCAATATGAAACGGGAAATGTACAATCTTGCCTTAACCTATAAATTTCCCAAGCAGCGGGTTAAACTCGATGTTCATATTAACACGCTGAAAGAGGCTGCTGATCCCCGAGAAGTCGTTGAAACTCTGCGTAATGCAAGCGATGAGGCGGAGCTTGGCGCGAGCGTTGATCTTCGGGTCAAAGAGTTGTGGGCCTATTATGACCATAACAACCGAATACTCCTGCAGGAGATCGACTTTCCATTTGAAATACTGATTGTTGTGGATGATGTCGACGCTTGCTACCAGGCCCTTGGCGTTGTCAATCAGACATTTCGTCCTATTCCCAGAACTATCAGGGACTTTATAGCGAACCCTAAGCCCACGGGATATCAGGGACTCCATGCTCGGGCAATTATAAAAGGACAAAGATACCTTTTTAAGATCCGGACTGAAGAAATGGCACGGCGGGCTCAGCGTGGTCTTTTTCGCAACTGGAGTTCTCAGAATCGCAAGCAGAGAAGATTTATTCATGAAATTAAAGAGTTATTCGATGTTATTGGCTCTGATGTGTCGGTTTCATATCGTGATGTAATCGCCGCCAGCGGCAAAAAAGAAATATATACATATACGCCCAAGGGAGAATTGATTTGTCTGCCGCTCAATTCAACGGTATTGGATTTTGCGTTTCGAGTCCATACCGACGTTGGTCATTCCTGTCTTGGTGCCATGGTCGGCAATAAACGAAGAGGTGCAGATCATATTCTTAAAGACGGCGATATGGTTCGTATCATACGTTCGGGAAAGCCTCTCCAGTTTGATCCTGATATTCTTGATCTCTGCAAAGTTCCACGCACACGGGCGGAGTTATCCAAGGGGTTTCGGGGAAGAAGGAGGCAGATTGCCAGGGATGTCGGTTATGCCACCCTGATCCAGGAAATGAAACGCTACGGAATTTCGCCGAACATTCTGGAAGAGCCTGTGATGGCTCAGGTATACGATTTTTTCTCTCTAAAGGAAGCCGATGATCTCTATGAACATATAGGCGATGGGCGACTCCGTCTACCCGAAATTATCAACAGGCTGCGCCAGCAGTTTGATCTCAAAGATCTCAATGTAGTCGCACCTGGAGAGGAATACAACAGTATCGAGATATCGACACTTGATCCGGTTTCAATAAAACTTTCATCATGCTGTAAACCTCTGCCGACGGAAAAAAACAATTTTGCCCTGCTGACCAGAGAACGGCTTTCAGTCCACCGGAAAAACTGTCCCCGTCTTGAAGAGATAAAATATCATCGAGAAGATGCTGTGAACGTGGTTTGGAATGCCCGGGAGACCGTTGTCAAAAAGGCCCAGACCATGCATATCCTTGAAGCAAAGCGACAGCGGATAATGATGATAACAGGTGTCGCTCCAGAGGGTATGGTTATTTCCGAGCTCACCGTTCTTTCTGCAAAACCAACCAAGACTCCAGCCTGGCAGCTTGTTTTTTTTGTTCCGAACCTGGCTATCCTGCAGAATGTTCTTCTGCATTTCGAAAAATCAGGGATCCAGTTTGAATTTGAGTTTGACTATTGAACGGTGTGTAATCCTCGAACGCTAGTCCGGCTTTTCACCTGCCTTGATTTCCCTCACAGCCATCTTTCTGCGGCAATGGTTTACAGTATTTGCTTAATACCTGGCTCAACATATCAGGCAGATCATTTGGCTGCCGCGAACTGCGGTGCAGTTGTTTGAGCGTTTTTTCTAAAGTCAGTACTTCCCCTAGAAAGACGTGTCGCAGGATGAGCGATATAAGCCTGGTTATTGTTGTAAGGTTCGATATTCTCGACTGAAGATGATGGTCTCTATCAAAGGCGGTTGATGCAAAAATTTCAACAGGTTGTCCGTTTATTTCACTGATAGAGACATACCATTTGTTCATGTCTCTGTCGCGGGTGCGAAAACGTACTGCGTCAAGAACGTCGGGAAGACTGTCACTATCGGAGGGTGTATTGCTGTCAGCGAAAATCTTTTGCTGTGAGATGTTCAGTTTGGAGAGTTTGGCGATTCTGGCAACCTTTTCAGGTGCGTGGCGCATTGCTTCTGCCAACACTCTGCATTCTTCGCAGAATTCGTTGCCGTCAATCTCCTGAACATGTTTATCGGCACCACAGCCGTCACACATTTCTTCTTGTAATCTCGTTGCTTGAGTCATATTTCCATTTTTCCCGAGGTGTTATCGTGAGGATGAATTCACGTAGTTGTCTGGTGAAAGATTCGCCGGTGACTTCACAGGCGCCGAACTGGAGGAGGTGTTCTGTGGTCATCTGGCAGTCAATGAGCTGGTAGTCGTGTTTTTCAAGATATGAAACCAAAACAACCAGAGCTGTTTTGGAAGCGTTGGAGACTTTGGAAAACATCGATTCTCCAAAAAAAACGCGATCAAGAGCTACGCCATAGAGGCCGCCTGCGAGTGTGCCGTTCTGCCAGTATTCGACTGAGTGTGCATATCCCATGCGATGCAGCGTCCTGTAGGCATCTATCATTTCTGCAGTAATCCATGTTCCTTCCCCCCGGACAGTACGGATAGAGGCGCAGGATTCGATGACCTGATCAAAAGCCTCGTCCATAGTGATTGTATATACACTTTTTTTCATGTATCTTGCCAGTCGTTTCGGTACTCTGAAATTTTTCGGGTAAATGACAAGGCGGGGAGATGTGTACCACCAGAGAATTGGATCTCCCTGAGAATACCAGGGAAAAATCCCGAGTCTATAAGCTGAGACAAGTCTGGCCGGGCTGAGGTCTCCACCGATAGCGAGCAGTCCTTCCGGTTCGGCGAGGTCAGGTCGGGGAAAAACGATACTGTCAGTGAGGCGGAAAACAGGCATGAAAACACTTCCTCCTTGGCGGGTGATGATATCATATTTACAGGTGAAAATTACTCATGAAAAATCATCTGCGCCACAATTCTTTCCTGGTAAAAAAGTAATTGCGTGAGAAAGAGAAGGATCATTATGTTTCCTTCAAGCATGATTTCTGGTATTTTTCTGGAAAAGGAGTAATACTTCCGCAACGTTCTCCGGAGTGAAGCGTTTGAGGTTGATTTGAGAAAAACTTGATGCAATTAGTATGGCTTCCCTCTGCTTCAAATGCTAAGGTAAGAGCACAATACAGAGTTTTTTGCATTATATATCAGCATTGCACACCATATTATGGAAAAAAAACGAAAAAAAGGCCCCCGTGACACGACTCCTTTCCAGGATCGTATCAATGTCAATGTGTTCTTTTCCGGAGCGCAGCGGAGAAAGCTGCTTGATGAATTAAAAAAAGCTATTGCCGACGGGGCAGCGGTAATTACTGTCACAGGAGAGGAGGGGACCGGGAAGACCATGCTCTGCAGGATGGTAGAGAAGGAACTGCCTGCGGAAACCATTTGCGCATATCTCCCTAATACCCTTGAGTCCTTCGATGATGTCGTTCGGGTTCTAGCCTTGAAGGTGGGAACGGCAAATGCCGATAAGCCGGAGTCCACCAAAACCCTGGTGGCGGAGATAGGTCATTTCCTCGATGAGAATGACCAGCGCCTTGTTGTGCTGTTTGATCAGTCCGAGAGGATGTATCTGGCAACAATTGAGCGTATCCGCAAAATGCTCGATCGCATAAATCTCAAAAAAGTTCTGCTGCAGATAGTTTTCGTTGGCCGAAAAAGTCTGCTGGAAAACCTGGAGCAACTGTCAATCTGCAATTTCAGTGACGCGGAAGAGCGGCACTTTGTCTTGAATCCACTGGGGCTTTCAGAGACATATGCCTATCTCAACCATTGCGCGCAGCAGCGTTCTACAGGTCGCGGTAAAAATATCTTTACCCCTGAGGCTGCCAAAAAAATCTATGGCATGGCCCAGGGAAACCTGCGCATGACCAATATGCTGGCGGCCAAATCTCTACAGGAAGCCGACTCTGAAACTTCTTTTATGGTGCTTCTTGACAGTGTCTCTGAGGAGAAACAGACCCCCACGATACAGTCCAGGCTCCGTCCGATACTGTCTTTTTTCCCCGGAGGCGCATGGACGTATGGAGGTCTGGCGCTTGTGGCAGGTATTTTGCTTTTCTTTTTAACACAGGGAGGAGAAAAACCTGAAGGCGGTGAGCATGGAACTGTCCGGGAAACCGTCACGGTTGCCGAGGTATCTCAGGAGAAAAAAACATCAGAGAGTACTGCTGCCCCAGAGAGTTTGACGGATAGTTCTTCACAAAAGGAATCTCGGGACTTCGCTAAGGAGGGTCAAAAAGAAAAAACAGTCATGCCCGAAAGTCGGAAGGACACGACGCCTGAGGGAAAAATTGCTGCGAAGGCAAAGCTGCCTGCCGGAGAAAGCAGATCGACGCCTGCCTCAACGGCTAAACCTGCTGCCGGAGGCGTACCCGGAGAAAAGGGGAAAAATAATGATGTTGCTGAAATACAGGACAGCACGGCAGAGGACCAGAAGAGCCAGAATGGTCCTGTCGGGGGGGCGGCAGAGGAAAAAACAGTGCCTTCTGCTGGAGCACCGCGATTAGCCGACGATGAGCCACCGCAGCCTGTCGAGCCTCAAGTAACCGTGAGTGGTGGTTCAACAGAACAGCTTTACGGCCCAGCAGTAGAGGAATCTGGCAGTATTGCCTTTTCGCCTCTTGCCGTTGAGGAGAGAAGCCCCGGAGGAGAAGACAGGAATTCGGAAAGAGGATCTGATAATTCGCAGAGTAGAGGTGAAGAACTGGATGCAGATGAGGCCGCCGATGACTTTATCAACATGGAAACCGAGGGCGAGCCTGTGATTCTTGCCGAAATTAAAAAACGATTACCCCCTCCGGTGACAAAAGAAGTTGATGGAGCGAAAAAAATTGTACGAATAGCACCGGCAAAAGTAAAAACAGCAATATTATCTGGAGATTCTGAAGAGAAAGGCGAAATACGTCAAGAAAATGATGTTGCTGGCGATCTTTTTCAACAAAGAGCCGCAGCGGGACAGCGCTGGCTTCGTGGCCAAAAAGAGGGAGAGTACACCATCCAGCTTATGGCATTGACGGCAGAGCGGGCCGAGGATAGTTTGAAACGGAGGCTGGAGCAGCGAGAATACCATGACGTGGCAAACCAACTTTTTATTCTTAGAGAAAACCCTGCTGCCGTTTTTGTCTTTTACGGTGAGTATCAGGATCGAGAATCCGCCCGCCTGGCAAGAAACATGCTGCCATTGTTCCTGCGGGAACATGAGCCATATGTAGTTTCGGTGCAGGATGCGATTATGAAAGTTACGGCACAGCAATAATCTGCCCGTCATATTAAGAATAGAATGATTACAAAGATTGCCATAAACGGCTATGGCCGAATCGGCAGATGTATTCTCCGGGCCTTGTACGAG
>JAZBNU010000050.1:0-8967 GCA_036350815.1 Desulfopila sp. | reverse complement strand
CGTGGGATTTGCCCCGGCGAGCTGATAGAACTGCTGCAGAATCTTGGAACCCGGAACCCGAAACTTGAGGCCCTTCAACTGGTCAGGTGTTTTTATCGGGCCATCCACACCTTTGCGGATGGCACAGGTTCGCGGATCGATACAGACATACCACAGGGCCTTAAATCCCTTGTCTTCTATTTTGGGGTTGATTTCTTTTTTCCAGGCTGCAGAGGTAACCAGGTTGATAAATTTCTGGTTTTCACCACACCAATAAGGAATGTTAATCAGGTCGGCAGCCGGGGCATAGGGCGCAAAGTTGGCGATGGAATGCTGGGCCGCCTGGATCGTGCCGGACTGAACCTTCTGTACCAGAGCACTTCCTGCGCCGAGCTGTCCTGCCGGCGCGAGCTTGACATATACCTGCCCATTGGTAGCATTCTGAACATTTTCTTTGAAATCAAGCTGCATAATAGGGTAAGCGCGAGAAGCTCCAAGCCGGTAGGCTGTAGCCACATTCATGGTATATTTCGCATTGTCCTGTCGTTCTTTTTCTTCATTGGCTGTAACCGCAGCTGCTTCAGCACTGGAAACTCCTACAAATCCTTTAGTCAGTGCAACTGCGGCCGCCGTAAAGCCAAACTTTGCGCTCAGCTCCATAAAACGACGTCGGTCTTGTGATTTGATCTCGTAATCTTGTCCATTCTCGGTCATGTGTTCACCTCATTTTGCTCTGGTTCCATGGTTGACTTCGAAGTCGCCTCTTCATACAAAGCGACTGCTATAAACGCTACGGATGCTACAAGGAGAATGAGGAACTCACCAACATTCCCCAAGTGAAACATTTTCAACCCATAAACAATATTTGCCTTTCCGATAAGCACATTGAGTATATAAAGGCCAAAAGAAACAGCAGATATGAGTATTGCAATTCGGGTCAATCTTCTATGCCTGAACTCTCCAGATTGAGCAGTCATTTCTCCACCACCTTTTCTATAAGTGCTCTTGATTACCTTCTTTCACAGAAAACCATCCGACACGGCTAGCTGCCGATAACCTTATAAACGGCATTACAGTCCTCTTTGCCGTATCCTGCAGCCGATGCTTTTTTGTACAGCTCAAGGGCCGCTTCCATGGCTTTGAGGTCAAGTCCCCAGGCCCTGGCCATCTCACAGCCGAGTCGGACATCTTTCAAAGCGAGATCGAGACCGAAACGATTCTCGAAATCATCAGCAGCAATCCAGGGACCGCGGACATCCATCTGAAAGCTCCGTGCACCTGTGTCCTGGAGCAGCTCAATCAGCAGTTTTCTTTCGATTCCCGCTTTTTCACCTGCTCGAATGCCTTCAGCCATCACAGCCAGATTGGCCATTCCCACCATGTTGCTGATAAGCTTAACTGCACAGGCAGCCTCCACTCCCCCCATGTAATACGCGGGTTGACCGATGATGGGCCAGATATCCTGCAGTTTGTCGAAAACTTCCTTATCTCCGCCAATAAACATCGGCTCTTCGGCTTTTTCCGCATGTGCGGGGGTTTTTCCCAAGGTACACTGCTGAAACCCAATTCCTTTTTCTTTTGCTGCTGCCTGAAGCTTCACAGAGGTTTGTGGGTCAATAGTACTGAGTTCTACATGCACTGCCCCTGCCTGCATTTTATTCAAAAGCCCGTCTTCGCCAAGCATGACGCCTTCGACATGAGCAGGCATCGGTAGGCTTGTAAAAACCAGATCACATCCGGCCAGCTCATCTAAACCAGCGGCGGCTTTGCCGGTAGTTCCGGCCTCCAGTGTCCGCTTTACCGCACTCTCGCTGAGATCAAATACCAGCACTTCTTTTCCCGCTCGAATCAGGTTGCGAGCTAAAGGTCCGCCCATCAAGCCAACACCTACAAATCCAATAGACATGGTGAAACTCCTCTTCGGTTATATACATCGTTCTTGCAGTGCCGCTCCTGCGACGTCTGCGTCATATTCGAGTTTTCAAACAGCCATTCTCTTTCCAACAAGCAGATGTACTTCTGAAAACGTTACTAAAACAGTACTGCCTGACCATATTATCATCAGACCGTCTGCTCATCCATAAGCCAGTCCAGACCTAGTTCAACCAGTTTTCCTTCCGTCGGCCTTCCTTGACTGTCCCACCCTGACATCTGGTAATAGAGCTGAATCCAGCCTCTAAATTCATCTGGATCAAAACGCATACCCTTGAGAGGCCCACCCGGCATTTTTTCAAACCAGCGGCGGATAAGGGTATCGTCGTCAGGAGTAAAACCGCAGCGGTTATTAAAAACCCTTGCCATGACGTTGGCACGCTCGACCCCATTGATGATCTCATACAAACTGGTATCCCACCCTGTTATGGCCTGAACCGCTTCCACCAACTTGCCGAAGGTCATCGCATGAATAGGAACAGAACAGAAGTTGCACAACCCGAGCAGATTATTAATCCCCCAGGCTTTCTGGCCGATATAAAAAAAGCGGACTTTTGCGGCATCTGTTTTTACAGGATCAACCGGATCAAAAAGTCCCATGGGATAGAGCTTGCTGATACCTTCCCCCTGGAAAGCAACATCATGCGGGGTCTCGATATGATCGGCACCGGTGGGCGACAACGCAAATCCCAGCCCCATGCCGGTCTTGCCGCGACCATCATGAAAGGCCAGTTCCTGACCTTTAATATGGAAGGCATATTTTTCCGCCCCTCGACCAATACGTTCAGCCGCCTTCTTCACTCCCAGACTGAGTACTTCTCCAATGCCCTCACGAGCGGCAATCCGCCGGATCAGCCAGACCATGGCCTGGGCATCACCAAATTTAATACTCCTTCCTTCGGTATCAGCCTCGGTCAAAATACCATTTTCGAAACATTCCATGGCAAAGGCAATAACAGCCCCGGTGGAAATAACGTCGAGACCGAGAAGGTTACACAGCTGATTGCCGTAGGCAACTGCTGGCAGATTGTCAATGGCCAGCATCGGCCCAAGGGCAGCAAGAGCCTCATATTCGGTTCCGCCGAAACGCTTGTCCAGCGGGTATTCGGCATCGTCAAGTTCCACTCTGCGTTTACAGGCCACAGTGCAGTTCCAACAGGTGCCGCGAGAAGCAAAGATGGTATTGTGGTAGGTTTCAGCAGCGAGTTTCTCAGCACCCTCAAACTGTCCTTCTTTGAAGTTCCGGGTCGGCAAAAATCCCGCCGCATTGACCCCTTGAACCAGTCCCGGCGTACCGAATTTTGTCAAACCGACATTGGGCGGATGCACCTTGATCCGTTCCCGGTGCCAGCGCGCAATCTCTTTCACCTTCTCCGGGTCCGCCATTTCCAGCTTGCCTGTTCCCCGAACAGCAATAGCCTTGAGGTTTTTTGAGCCCATAACCGCGCCCATGCCGGTACGTCCGTTAAAATGCTCGAGATCATTCTGCAGGCAGGCATACGGAACCAGGCGTTCACCGGCAGGTCCGATGCTCACTACCCGTATTTTCGACTCGCCTGTCTCTTCCCGAATATGCTCGAGGGTTTCCCAGTTATCCAAACCCCATAACGAACCGGCATCCCTGATCTCAATCTCTCCGTCGTTGATCAAGACATACACGGGCTCCGCAGCAGCTCCTGTAATTACTATGGCATCGAAGCCGGCAAATTTCAGTTCCGGGCCGAAATACCCGGCCGCTTCAGTTCTGGCAAATCCACCGGTAAGGGGAGATTTCGCTCCCACCGCATAGCGGTTAAAGCCGGAAATAGGTGCTCCGGTAACTACGCTGCAGGCGAAAACAAGAATGTTTTCGGGCCCGAGAGGGTCGACGTCAGGACGAATTTCACTGAGCAGCTTTTGTCCAATTATTCCGGAACCGCCAAAATAGGTGCGGTACCAACGCTCATCCGGAGTTTTAATCTCGTGGGTTCTGGTTGTTAAATCCAGATACAGAATCTTTCCATTATAGCCGTAAGCCATGAACTCCTCCGTCTTTCAGGGTAAAGTAATTAAAGTCTCACTATTGCAGCAACTCCTCTGGAGAACAACAACCTGCTTTTCTCTGCAGCCATTTCCTCCCAACCGAGCACTTCTTTTTCTTTCCTGTCTGATAGTACCGGAGATATGCTTCCTCCGTTCTATCTTTTTAATTTTTGAAACGAGACTGTGTTTGTAGATCATCCAAGGGTACTCACTTTTCAGCACGACACATGAGAGAATACAAATCGCACTGATCAGTCACAACTCCGCCACCCTGCAGCAGCAAGGGTAAGAGGTATACTATCAGATCCACTTGCCGGCCGAAAAACACAACCATGGATCATTCCCCTTTGACCAGAAGAGGCAACAGCAACACTGGAAAATCGCTGATATAGAGTTAATTTTCGTATTAAAACACCCTTTACAAACTCACATTGGTGCCTCAACAGATCCCTCACATTGTCTCCCCCAACTCTATACTCCTGCATCTTGCCCCATATTGTATCGATTCTTTTGCCTCTGTGGAGCAATTACTGGGCCATTCAGTCACATTGCGACCAAGAAATTGTAATCATAAGCAATTTGTGAATATTCCATCCAGGTATATCTCCCCGTTGTGACCAATATTCATCACAAAGCCCATTATTGGTCTTGATTTTTCGTCAGATTGCGCATATCAATGGTATGTGATGCAAGCCAACATCTACCTTGGGAGACAAACAGCGCATGCAATGGAGTACTGAAACACGCTATAAGATTCTTCTTGAAATCAATAATGCTATTGCTACCTGCAAGACCAGACCGGACCTTTTTCTGGCCCTTTCCCAGGAACTGCACCGTCATTTTGCATACGACCGGATGTGCATAATCCTCTATGACAGTGAAGCCCACTCGATTGCCTATTTCGCAGCAGCCGACGGCATCCAGCCGGGTGGGGTTGTGGCACACGAATCCCGCCCTCTTGCCCATGGAGACATTGCCCGGATGGTCGTCCAGTCCAGGCAGCCCGTAGTATTCGACGATCTCGCCCGCTATACCGACTTGAAATCAGTTGGTGAATTGGTCAAGGTGGGCCTGACCTCCACCATGGTGTTTCCAATGATCATTCGTGATCGTTTGCTCGGGACAATCCACCTCAGTTTTCGCAAGGCTCCAAAAGCCATCTCCGAACTTACCGAAGTGCTCAAAGCAGTCTCTCAACAAATCGCCATCGCTGTTGACAATATGCTGGCTTACACGACACTCAAGCAGTCAAACACGCTTTTGCTGAAAGAAAAGCAATTCCTGTTATCGCACAACCGTGACTATTCCACTGAAGGTTTTTTCTTTGCCTCACCGCAAATGCAGCAGATTCTGCAGCTTATAGATCAGGTCGCCGACACTGATGAGACCATCCTCATCACCGGCGAAACCGGCACCGGAAAGGATTTTCTTGCCCGTCTGATACATGATAAAAGCAACAGACGTGAACATCTTTTTGTTAAAACCAACTGCCCCGGACTGACCAATTCTCTTTTTGAGAGCGAACTTTTCGGACATGCCAAAGGTGCCTTTACCGGTGCCGAGCAGAAACGTTCCGGTCGCTTTGAACTCGCCGAAGGTGGAACAATCTTTCTTGATGAGATTGGCGATTTACCTACGGATATGCAGGCAAAATTACTGCAGGTCCTGCAGGAGAGAAAATTTGAGCGAGTCGGAGAGTCTGTTCCCACAGAAGTTGATGCCCGGGTCATTGCCGCCACCAACAAGGATCTGCAGCAACGTATCCTGGAAGGAAAATTCCGTCAGGACCTTTTTTATCGCCTCGAAACAGTCACCATTCATGTTCCACCACTCCGTCAGCGGAAAGAGGATATACCCCTGCTCATCAACAATATCAACGCCAGCGAATCGGAACGACTGCATCGCTCACCTCCGCTCTACAGCGACGATGCCCTTGAGTTACTGTGCAGTTATCACTGGCCTGGTAATGTCCGCGAATTGAAAAACATGGTCAAACGTCTCATTATCATGCAGCCGGGATCACGCATTCGAAAAGGTGATATTGAGATGACTATTCCTGCAATCCTCTCCGGCTCACCTCAAGGAGAGGGATTCACTACCCTGGACCAGGCAGAGCGCACTCACATCATGCGCGCCCTGACAACCACCAACGGAGTGATAGGCGGCAAACAGGGTGCCGCCAAACTTCTCGGCATGCACCGCTCTACTCTGCAATATCGTATAAAAAAACTGGGTATCAATCCGGCCGACTTTCAATGAGAAAACATGGAGAGGCCGTCCTTTGCCAAAAATCATGCCGGAGAAGCGCTCAGATTTTCATATATTTATAGCTCTTAAAACATTCAGCTTACACTTTTAACAGGAGAGAAATGGCCAGCATACATCTTGCCCCCGAAAAGCTCATTGAACTGGTACGTGACATTCTGATAGCTCACAACACCAGCCCCGATAATGCTCATGAAGTGGCCCTCGCTCTGGTTGCAGCAGAAACAGACGGCCAGAAGGGGCATGGCCTCGCACGAGTGGCTGCTTATGCCGCTCAGGCTGGAAGCGGCAAGGTGCTGGGAAAGGCAAAACCAAGCATAAGAAAAGCGTTACCTTCCCTGTTATGTGTTGATGCTCATTCCGGTTTTGCCTATCCTGCTTTGTCGCTTGCAGTTGAAGAGCTTGCCCGACTCACCGCTGCAACAGGAATAGCCGCTGCTGCAGTGACAAATTCACACCATTGCGGCGCGGCAGGGTATCATGCAGAGAAGTTAGCTGAGAAAGGATTCGTCGCCCTTGTCTTCAGCAACACGCCAAAAGCCATCGCTCCGTGGGGAGGAAAAGAGGCGCTTTTCGGAACAAACCCGATCGCTTTTGCCGCACCCCGCAAACAGGGCCCGCCTCTGGTGATAGACCTGTCGCTCTCCAGGGTAGCTCGCGGAAAAATTAAGATGGCGGCACAGGAAGGCCGAACTATCCCGGAAGGATGGGCTCTCGATAACCAGGGAAGAAACACAACCAGTGCCGCAGAAGCAATGCAGGGGACCATGCTGCCCATGGGTGAGGCAAAAGGAGCCGCCCTGGTATTGATGGTCGAGATTCTCTCTGCAGCCTTAACCTCTTCGCATTTTGGTTTTGAGGCGTCATCGTTTTTCGAGGCAGAGGGCCCATCTCCAGGCATCGGGCAGCTCCTTATCGCACTATCACCGGCTCCCCTGTCGTCAGATACTTTCCTGACACGTATTGAGGTTTTGTTTGAAGCTATTCTCGCTCAGGAAGGCACCCGGCTCCCCGGCGCCAATAAAACAGACATGCGAAACGCAGCAAGAACGCAGGGGCTGGAAATAGATAAGGATGTTTATGACGCTCTGAAAGCTCTGCTTGGCGACTGATCTTATTGCACCCCGCATCACAGGCAAAAACGGCTGACAAGAGATCCGGGCTAATCGGTGAACCAGCTTCCTTCCGGCAGAGGAACCCCCAGTAAGCTACCGAAGATAAAATAAAATGCGGTAACCACGACGATGCTGATCAGCATGGACTGGAAAAGATTACGTTTCGAAAAGCGATGCTCATCGGCAAGGTAGGTGTTAAAGGCAAAATAAAAGATATAACTCGACGGCAAGAACCCGGCAAACGGTAAAAATACGAGATAAAGCAACAGGATGCCGGTGCCGGCAATTACATTATTGCGCTCGATGACAGACTCGAAAAAAACAACTCTTTCCGGTTGTATAAATGCCTTGATGAAAACAATCAGACTGAGAACCGCCATCATAACGAGAACGTAATCGACAAAAACGACACCGAGGCGGGAAAGATCTCTGGTGACACTGAAAACAAGCAAAGCCAGTGCTGCTGTAAAGATGCTGGTTATGAGATCGCCGTTTAAACGCACTGTAGTCCTCCCCTCTGCTGGATTATTTTTCATTGGCTCTTTTCCTCTTGGCTTTCCAGTCGGCATAGAACGGCCAAAGCACACTGAGTAGACTCATGGCGATCAGTACCAGGCTGATAGGCCTGAGAACCATATAGCCTATGATGGAACCGGAAGCCTGTCCAGCAAGCATTGATTTCACAAGCCCTTCCTCAACAAAAGGACCAAGTATCAGGCCAAGAACGATAGGAGCCGGATGAAATTTGAGTTTGTTGCTGATAAAGCCGATTATTCCGAATACAAACATGATCCAGACATCCAGGATATTATTTCTGATGGCAAAACTGCCAAGCACCGTCATGAAGATTATGCCTGGAGCGAGAAAACGGGAAGGAATGTTAATGATCCTGGCAAATACGTAGGAACCGAAAGAACCGATGAAGGTCACCAAAAAGGCGGCAACGAGCAAAGCCATGATAAAGGCATAGGTAACTTCAGCATAACTTGTAAATAGCTCGACACCCGGGCGCATGCCATGCAGCATAAGGGCACCGAGGATTACTGCTGCCGGCGGCGATCCCGGGATACCAAGAGTAAGTAAGGGAATAAGTGATCCTGGCGCCATGGCACTGTTTGCCGCTTCAGATGCAGCTACCCCTTTTATTGTTCCCTTGCCATACTCTTCAGGGTTGGAGTCCCAGCGCACCGCTTCATTATAACTGACCATACTTGCAATATTTCCCCCGGCCCCAGGGGCAAAACCGATAATTGTCCCAATTGCAGAGGAACGAAGCATAAGTACGGGTTTCTTTATCAACGACACGATGACTTCACCAATAACGGCAAGCTTCGGAGTAACCGGTTTATCGGAATATGCGGCGCGCCGTTTTCCGATAACACTCGAGAGGATTTCAGGAAGACAGAAGAAGCCGATCAGGGCAACGATCAGTTCGATACCGGCCTGCAACTCGGGAAAGCCGAAAGTCAGACGAACATCGCCGCCGATTGGCGCCATCCCGACAGCACTGAGAATCAATCCGACCGTGCCGGCCAGAAACCCCTTTACCATTGACCCCGAAGAAAGGGAGGAGATAATAGTCAGGCCAAAAATTCCGAGCCAGAAATATTCCGGCGGCCCAAACTTTAAGGAAAAGGCAGCAAGTGGCGGTGCG
>JAZBNU010000049.1:0-10580 GCA_036350815.1 Desulfopila sp. | reverse complement strand
CGATGCTATTATTGTAGGATTTTCACAGGAGGAAGTCAAGTCGTGAAAATATGTCCAGGCAATTCAGGAGTATAGAGGTCTTTTGCTAAACCTCGATATTTGTTGCGCAGCAACGGGGAAAGCGGCAAGGTGTCTTTCGGTCAGATCAGCTGGAAACTGGCTCAAGGCAGTCTTTGCAGATGCCGTCGACGCGAATCTCTACGCGGTCAATGGCGCCACTGAAGGAGTGCTCCAGTGGAGAGATGTTAACAGTCATGCTTTCCGGCTTGAGGCAGTCCATGCGGCCGCAGCGGGTGCAGTAAAAATGAGGGTGGCGGACATGGTTCTCGTTGGGAGCCAGGCCGAAGTGTGCTGCGCGGCCGCCGGTGCTCAGCCGTTCGAGGATAGAGTTTTCCACCAGAAGATCGAGAATTCGATAGACGGTTACTTTATTGATGTTGTGGGTCTTTTTTATGCCGCTCAGGACTTCCATGGCGCTGAGCGGGTAGGAGCTGTTGCCGATAATCTCGAGGACGCGAACACGGTTTTCGGTGGGCTCCAGTCCTGAAGATGTCAAGATAGTATAATAATTACATTCTTTACACATGGTTAACTTCTCATTGCGTTGATTTCTTCTTGATGGGCCAGGGACATAATTTTTTTCTTCCGCAGCAGAAGAAGTTTGTCGATGACCAGGGAGAGGAAGAAGGCGATACCGGCAAAAAAGATAATAACTGCTCCCGAGGTCATATCGTAAGTATATGATGCCCAGAGTCCGCCGATGGTAAAAACCATGCCGAGAGCGCATGAAAGCATCATCATCTGAAACAGAGACTTGGTGTATTTTTCTGCAATATAAGGAGGAATTGTCAGCAGGGCAATCACAAGTATGAGTCCTACAACCTGGACAACCATAACCACGGTGATTGAGACGATGCCGATAAGCAGATAGTAGAGCCCTCTCACGGGAACACCACGGACCCGGGCAAATTCTTCATCATACGACATGATCAGCAGATCACGGAAATAGTAGGTCACCACCAGAAGAATGATGCTGCCGATGATGAGCATGGTGACAAGGTCGGAAAAGGGGACACTGAGAATACTGCCGAAGAGGTAGCTCATCAGATCGACATTGTAGCCCGGGGTCATATCGAGAAGCAGCACTCCCGATGCCATCCCTACCGCCCAGATTACGCCGATAATAGTGTCGGCTCGCTGTTTCGATTTCATGGATACCGCCGCCATCAGCATGGCGGCAAGAAAGGCGAAACCCACTGCTCCGAGCATATAGGGAATGCCGAAAAAAAAGGCCAGGCCGATACCGCCGTAGGCACTGTGTGCAACACCGCCAGAGAGAAAAACCAGGCGATTGACAACAATCAGGGTGCCGATAACCCCGCAGATAACGGAGGTCAGTATTCCTGCCATGAGGGCGTTGCGCATAAATTCAAAGTGGAATGCTTCAAGCATTTCGTTCTCCTTCTGCACTTTGCTGTCGGGTGATTCCGGAAGAGACAACACTTACCGGGCAGATTTCTTCAACCGAGCAGGAATAGTAGGCATTGAGCAGGTCTGTGGATGTCTCGAAGGTTTGATGATAATGCAGTCTTTTGTTCACACAGGCTATGGACTTGGCATAGGAGGAGATGGTCATCAGGTCGTGGCTTACCATGAAAATAGTGCGTTCCCGGTTAAGGGTCTTGAGAAGATTGTAAAAATCGGTCTGACCTTTGGTGTCTATGCTGGCGGTGGGTTCATCTAGAACCAGCAGATCCGGGTTGGTGACCAGGGCACGGGCAATAAGAACTCTTTGGCGCTGCCCGCCGGAGAGATCGGTAATTTTACGATCGGCAAACTCGGCAATACCCATCTGTTCCAGAACGGTGGTGGCGTCACGCCTGTCCGATCTGGAATTATGCAGAAAAAACCTTCTTTTGGGCGTGTGTTTCCCCATCAGGACAATATCGAGAGCCGTGGCGGGAAAACTGAGATTATGGTCGATCTGCTGGGGGACGTAACCGATGGAAGCGTCACTTGAGCGCAAAGGTTTGCCTGCCAGTTTTATAACCCCTCGTGTTGGCTTGAGAAGTCCAAGGATCAGTTTGACCAGTGTAGTTTTACCGCCGCCGTTGGGACCGATAACGGCGACAAAGTCTTTTTCATGGATAGTGAGATTGATATTGTGCAGCACTTCCTTGCCGCTGTAGGAGAAGCAGAGGTCGTGAATTTCTATAATCGGTATAGCCATAGCTTGTGAGTTTCGCAATCCAGCAGGTTCATAGCTGGTAATTTTTCTGTCTGTAGTTGGGTTTTCCCTCACGGGGCCATTTATACACCGATCAAAACGGGAGTAAGGAAAAGGGCCGGGAAAATCATAATGCAACTATATTGCATCGGCTGCGTTACGCAAGAACATAATGGCTGCCTTGCACTTTTCCTCTGTGCTGATGTTTCATGAGCCTTTTCTCCTTACTCCAAATCTTGATACGTTCTTTTACAGGGAAATATGATACAATCGAAGAATATCAATGAAAAAGTCAAGAATCTTGAGAAGGGAACACTGCATCAGCCATGAAGAAAAAACTCTGTATACTGTGCTGCGTTGCTGCTGCTGTCATGCTGAGCAGCGGGCTATTCCTCTATCTCCTGCCTCTGGCGGCAGAGCACGCTTTTATTGCTCTGGCTGCCCCCAAGATACCCTTCAGCCACAAGGAATTCGAAGTTTCAAGAATATCTCCCTGGCGCCTTGATGGTATATTCTTTCTCGGGAGGGAAGGGGAAAACAGCCTGCGTATTCCCAGGTTTGAGCTGAATTACAGTCCAGGGGGACTGATGCGGGGAAAAATAGACTCTCTGCTGATTGACTCCGCTGTTGTTTATCTGGAACAACATGAGGGAAAAGTGCAGCTTCGCGGCATACAGAGAAAAAACCGGCCTGCAGCAGAGCAGGCTGGTTTCGTTCTTCCTCCCCTGCCGGTAACTGTAGAGAAAATTCTTTTGCGAAACTGCAGGATAGTTTATCAGGGTCCGGGAAATTCCTACAGTACTGATGTTGATAGTGAGCTGCTGCTTTCCTATCAGGAAAATGAAAGTTCGAGAGCGCTTCTTCAGGCCGTTGAGGGGCACGTGGCCGTTCGGGGTAATTCGGCTCTAGAGCTTGACTTTTCAGTGGAGGAGACAGAAACGGGCTACAAGGCTATATTTGATGCCGCAGCGGCTGAATTGAAAGAGGCGGTCACCCGGTTGTTCCCCGCAAAAGATTTCGAAACAGACGGCCGTGGCCGGCTTCAGTTGCAGCTTGAGACGGAGGGGTTGACCAAGCTGTCGCACTACAGTGCCGTATTTGAAGTGGAGTCTTTCAATCTGCAGCGCGACGACGTGGTTTTGGGCAGCAGCAATGGTGATAATCCTGTAGTTTTGAAAGCGCAGGGCAACCTGCAGGAAGGAGAGTTTCATCTAGAAGGGCTGCAGCTGGTACGACCGGAGCCATGCGGGTTCGAAATAGATGGCCGCTATAGTCTTGTCGATAACAACAGTATCGGAATGCTGCGCATTGTCCCTGCAAGCACTGCTGCGGCGATAGTGCTTGAGTATCAGGCAAGATTTGGCAGGGAGACAGAGATCGACTACCAGCTCCAGGGTGAACCTTTCATCCTGGGAGATGATTTAGCCGTAGAGAAAGGTTTTTCCGGTCACGGTTCAGTACACCTGCTGCGGGATTCCTTTACTGCCGTTCTGATTGGCGCTGTGCCGCGCATTGATGTGAAAAAACGAGGAGTTGTGCTCGAGGATGTTTCTTTTGAGATGCCCTTGCAGTATCCACAGCCACCTTTGGGAGTGGTCGTTCCCGGCAATCTTTTTGTTGGCAAAATCTCGTATCAGGACCTGGATATTGCGACGCTCAAGGCATCGCTTCAGCTCTTTCCTGAGAAGGTGTTGCTCAACGCGGAATTACGCTCGCCTCTGTATGAAGAATTACTCCTGCGCTGCAGTGCTTCTGCTGCCGGGGTGCGTGATCTTCGCCTTGACTGTGTGATGCCGGAAGTAATAGTTGATTCAGCGGCTTTGCCGCCCAAGGTTTCTTTCCCCGAAGAGCTTTCTGCAAAGGGATCCATTGCGGCCGAGGGACATTTTTTCGTCTCCGGCAGTCGGGTTTCGGGCAAAGTACAGATAGAATACAGCGATATGAGCGTCGCTTATAAAACCACCCTTATGGAGGATATTTCAGGAAAACTTGTCTTTGATGACCTGCCCGCATTGCGCAGCAGGCCAGGTCAGCGCCTTGACATAGGAAAGCTGGAATTCGGCAGAATCAGGATGTCGGATGCCGAAGTGTATTTCCGTGTCGATGCTGCCGATTCGATATTCATAGAAAAAGTGAAGCTGAACTGGTGCGGCGGCAGGGTCGAAACTGCGGGCGTTACTGTCAATCGCACTATGAAGAATCTTGATGCGACGCTCTATTGTGATCGCCTGCGTTACGTTGAGCTTCTCGACCAGCTGGGCATTGGAGACGCAGAAGGGGATGGTTCTCTGAATGGACGTCTGCCTGTAACTATCAGCCGGCAAGGTATAGAGTTTGACAATGGTTTTCTGTTTTCCACCCCGGGGAATAGTGGTATAGTCCGCTTCAGGAATACGGCGCAGTTTCGTCGGGGGATGGCAGCCATGGAAAGTTCTCCCTATATCGACTATTCCATGGATGCACTGGAGAATTTTTCCTATAACTGGACAAAATTGACCTTTAACACTGAGAAGAGTGAGCTTGTGCTGTCTCTGCAGCTTGACGGTAAACCGGAAAAGCCGCTGGCCTATGCTTTTGAGGGCGGCAAAATTGTAGCGAGTTCCAAAGGACGCGGCCTCCAGCACCCCATACGGCTGGATGTCAATTTTCGTTTGCCGCTGACAGAGCTGTTCCGCTACGGAAAAAATATTCAATCCATCATGGAGAATATGTGATATGAGACTGTTAAAGCAGACGCTGGTCTGCTGCTGTCTGGCGGGCTTGACCGCTATGACTGCGGCATGCACCAGGCACGAAGTGGACGTCAAGCCTGTTGAGATCAAACCCATTCATATAACCATCGACATCAATGTGAAGGTAGACAGAGCCCTTGACGATTTTTTTGGAGATTTGGATGAAGTTCAGGCGGATTAAAGCTGTAATAAAACCATCGAGGTGTGCTATGAACCTTTTTCGTTATTCTTTTTTTATGGTGCTCGTGAGTTGTGTCTTTCTGCTTGCCCCCGCGGCCCAGGCTGCTTCCGTCAAGGAAAGGATGGCGGCAAGAATCCCGGCGATTACGGTGCTGAAGGATCAGGGGCTGGTGGGAGAAAACAACATGGGTTTTCTTGAATACCGTACAGCTGCCAGACCGGAAGAGAAAATGATTACCGAGGAAAATCGTGACAGAAAAGCTGTGTATGAAGCCATCGGCAAAAACCAGGGTGCGCCGGCAGAGCTGGTGGGGCAGAGACGGGCCAAGATGATCGTTGAAAACGGGAAAGCCGGGCACTGGTATCAGAAACCCGGTGGTGAATGGTATAAGAAGTAATGTGGTGTTCCTGCGCCGGCAGTTGCCGGTATGAATGTTATCCGAGGGTTGTAAGAGAATGAATATTTTTCGTGTCCATTTTACCTGGAAAGAAAAGGAGTATATTCTTAAGGCCCACAGTCTGGATATGACTCACCCGTATTTTGTCTGTATAAAAGATCTGGTTCTTCCCAAAGAAAGCCCTGTCTTGATTAATCCGGCAGACGATGAACTCCGGAAAAACTTTGCTGATGTCCGCCAGCTCATGCTGCCCTTTCAATCTGTTTCCCTGATTGAGGAATATACCAAAGACCCGGACAGCAGTCGGACAGAACAGGCCCCTCCCAAGGGAGAAGTCCTTGTCAATAAACGATTTATAAAAAAACCGTAATCCCGGTTTCTCACCGGCTGAGGCTGTAGTGGATGTGCGTGCGAAGCAAGGTGGCGAAGAAATTCTCTATACCTTGCTTCGACAACACTGTGATGCGGTTAGTTCGACAGATTATCCTTTGAATCTTTATATGCGGCCATAGACATCTTCAAACCTGACGATGTCGTCTTCACCCAGGTAGGAGCCGGATTGCACCTCGATCAGTTCCAGTGGAATTTTGCCGGGGTTTTCCAAAGAGTGGGTCGTTCCCAGTGGAATGTAGATAGACTGATTTTCCGTCAACAGGATGGTTTCTTCTCCTTTTTGTACTTTTGCCGTACCAAGGACAACAACCCAGTGTTCAGCACGGTGATGGTGCATCTGCTGGGACAGTTTTGCCCCGGGCTTGACGGTGATGCGTTTTACCTGGTAGCGTTCGCCTGTGTCGACGGAATCGTATTTTCCCCAGGGACGGTAAACCTCGCGGTGAGTGTAGTGTTCGCTCCGGTCCTGTGTTTTCAAAGCTTCGACGATTTCCTTGACATTCTGCACCTTGTCTTTGGTGGCGACCAGGACGGCATCCTTGGTGTTGACGACCACGATGTCCTCTAAACCGACGGTTGCAACCAGCTTACCGGTGGTATTTATGTAGCAGTTTTTAGTGTCATGAAGGAGAATATCCCCTTTGACGACATTGTTGTTGGTATCTTTGGCTGCAATATTCCACAGAGCAGACCAGCTGCCTATATCGTTCCACTGCACATCGAGAGGAACAACGTATGCATCCGCAGTTTTTTCCATGACAGCGTAGTCGATGGAATCGCTGGGACAGGCCTCAAAATGGACCTTGTCGACACGATAAAATTCAAGGTCTCGTGAGGTATGCTTCATTGCCGCACGGCAGGCATTTAAAATAGCGGGACTGAAGGTCTCAAGTTCCTCAAGGTAACGGCGTGCCTTGAACATGAACATGCCGCTGTTCCAGAAATATTCGCCGCTTTCAAGATAGCGCTGGGCCGTCTCGCTGTCGGGCTTTTCCACAAACTCAGCCACCGGGTATCCTTGCTCATTGCTGTCATCAGATGTCTTCGATAAACCCCGGGCACGAATATACCCATAGCCGGTCTCGGCCTCTGTTGGCACGATTCCGAAGGTGACAAGTTTGCCTGTTTCGGCGATTTTACCGGCGGCAAGCACGGTTTTCTGGAAAGCGGAGACATCACCAATGACATGATCGGCAGCCATGATAAGCAGAATCGGATCTTCTTCGCTGTTAAGAGCTTCGAGTGCTGCCAGGGCAACTGCCGGTGCGGTATTTCGGCCGACGGGTTCGAGGATAAGGGGGCCTGTTTTTTCTCCGGTCAAACGGATCTGCTCGGCCACAATGAAGCGATGCTCTTCGTTGGTTATAACTATGGCCGGTGAATGTTCCAGCCCCCGGAGCCGTTTCAAGGTTGCCTGCAGCATGGTTTCTTCGCCATCCAGTGCCATGAATTGCTTGGGATACAACGTTCTACTCAGGGGCCAGAGACGGCTTCCGGTGCCGCCTGCCATAATTACCGGGATCATATTCCTCCTCCAATAGAAAATACTATAGTGCCTGTTACAGTCCACTTATGTGGTGAAGCGCGGTCCGCCGTCGCTAGTTTTAATGTACTCTACCCTTTTTTAATAGTACTTTTTCGGGTCAGCCCGAATTCTCACCAGCCGATCTTACCGCGCCCGGAGTCTCACTTGGTTCGCTTACTTGCAGCGTTGCCGCAGTGAGAGGCTAACCACGATGAAGCTTACGGAAATCAGGAAAAGAAAAAACAGAACCGCAATGATACCGAAAGGTTTTAGAGCAAAGATGCATATCCCCACAACGACCTGCAGCAGACCATAAAGCAGAGAAACCTTCCAGTGCGGCAGACTCGCCTCATTCGCCAGGATCTGGTATAGATGTTTGCGATGTGCCTCAGTAAGATTTTCACCATTTTTCAGGCGAATAATCATAGTTGAGAGCTCGTCGATATAGAATGGAAAAAGCAGAGAGGCATAACAGAGAAATTCGAGAACGGTTGATGACAGTGCGAGAACGAGAAAAGCAAAAAGAAAGCCCAGCAGAACACTGCCGATATCTCCCATAAAGACACGCGCCCGGGGGAAGTTGAAAGGAAGAAAACCAAGGCAGCTGAAGGAAATGGCCGCCGGTATTGCCCGGAAGACTGTTTCTGATGTGCCGGGGGTGGGATAAAATGCCAGAAAGCCAAAAGCAACAGCTCCGGTAATGGCGGCAATGCCGTTGATTCCGTCCATAAAATTATAGAAATTGGCAGTACCGACGATAAAGAGGAGGAAAAGCGGGAGAAGAACAACAGTCATCATCCCGGGCACCAGGTTGGAATAGAGCGGAAGAACGGCAAGCCCAGCACAGAAAAACTGGAGAAAGAGACGGAGTTGAGGTGAAAATTCCCTGCGGTCGCTCTGCAGGCCGAGCAGGGCGATAGATGCGGCTGCAAAAGAAAAGAGCAGCGGTTGACCGGTAGCGGTGCAGGCAAGCAGAAAGGCGGCGAGTATGCCGATGCCTCCGCCTTTGGGTGTTGGCGTGGAATGAGAGCTGCGATCGTTGGGGATATCGACAAGGCCAAGGTGAGGAGCAAAAAATATGATGGCAGCAGCCCCTGCTCCACCGAGAATAAATCCCGCAATCAACAATTCAATCATGGTTCCGGTTCAGCATGCTGTTTTTCATGAGGATCTGTGGAATAGTCAGGAGTGTATTCAGGAATGAGTTGATGCAGGAGTTCTTTTATACCTGAACTGTCATGCTCTTTTGCTTTACAGAGCAGTTGTTCCAGACCACTGGAGAGTTCACTGATATTGCGGCCATTGCCTTGCAGAACCATGATTTTTTCATGCTCTGTCTGTAGTATTCCTTCGCCTTCAGTAATAAGTTCTTCAAAGAGTTTTTCTCCTGCCCGCAATCCCGTGAATTTGATTTCAATTTCCGTGTCTGGTTCTCGTCCCGCCAGTTTAATAAGGTCTCTGGCCATGCGGGCAATCTTGATGGGCTCTCCCATTTTCAAAACAAAGATTTCTCCACCCTGGCCCATGCCGCCTGCCTGAAGAATAAGCTGGGTGGCTTCTTCAATGGACATGAAATAGCGCGTAACATCGGGATGAGTAACCGTCACCGGGCCGCCTTTTTGAATCTGGCGCTTGAAGAGTGGGATAACGGAACCGGAGGAGCCTAAAACATTGCCGAATCGAACGGCCATAAAAATTGTTTTATGGCTCTTGAGTATTTCGGCTCTGTTGACAAGGCGACTGCCTGGCGGGCAGAAAGTCCCATCCCAGTTTGCTTTGCCGTAGGCCAGCATAAGGAGTTCCGTCAGTCTTTTTGAGGCACCCATCACATTGGTCGGGCGGACTGCCTTGTCGGTGGAGACGAGTACGAACCTGCCGACACCATATACGATGGATGTTTCGATAAGCAGCTGGGCCGCGAACACATTGTTGTGAATAGCCTGCCAGGGATTCTTCTCTACCAGGGGAACGTGTTTGTATGCTGCCGCATGGAAAACGACCGTGGGGCGATATTTCTGAAAAACCAGCTCAAGCAGCCCTCGATCCTGGACTTTGCCGAGAACAGGAACAACGTCCTTAAAGTTGTGTTCATGAAGCAACTCGGTTTCGATGGTGTAGAGATTTTCCTCACCGGCATCGTAGAGAATGATCTGACGAGGTGAAAACCGAAGGATCTGCCGGCTCAGCTCGGAGCCTATAGAACCTCCGGCACCGGTTATGAGAACCACACTGTTGGTGAGATACCCTCCAATTTTTTCCTGTTCCAGGCGGATCTCTTCTCTTCCGAGAAGATCGGCATAGGATATATCACGAATGGCCTTGATGGAAACCTTGCCGTCAATAATCTGATCGATACCCGGCAGTACCTTGAATGGTACACCTGATTCCTGACAGAGCGCGACGATTTTCTGCATGTTTTTGCTTGCTGTCGACGAAATTGTGATGAGTATCTCTTCTGCCTGGGTCCGTTCCGCATGTTGGACAAGGTCTTCTACGAGACCGACAACCGGGACACCGTGAAATTTCAGGCCTGTTTTATGGGGGTCGCTGTCTACCAGACCCACGGCGATGTAGGGCATTTTTCTGTTGCCCTGGATTTCTCGAAGAACTTTGTCAGCTGCTGATCCGGCACCTACAAGGAGCAGCTTCTTTTTACGCATCGCAGGCACACGTTTGAAAAAGCGGCCGGAACCTTCGAGGTTTTTATAGAAATAGCGGATAGCGGTCCTGTGTCCGGTGATAAGGAAAAATGTAAGCAGGGAGTCAAGGATGAATATGGAACGGGAGTATCCCTGAAAGCGGTTGACGAAAAGAATCAGCACAATGACAATGGCGGCAGCATAAACCGTACCTTTTAATATATTCAGTATATCGAAGTAACTGGTATAGCGCCACATTCCTCGGTAGAGCCCCACTGCATAGAACACCGGGATTTTTACACAGATCAGCAGGACGGATAAAGAGAGAATTTTTGAAGTCGGCAGATAGTTAAAGGGCTGAGTACCAAAGAGGCTGTCGGCAAAGCGAATACCATAAGCCAGGTAATGGGCCAGGATGAGCAGGGCTATATCGGTAGTCAGGATAAGCCAGAATTTCGGGTTGCGGGCCAACCCATGAAACAGGAT
>JAZBNU010000048.1:0-2741 GCA_036350815.1 Desulfopila sp. | reverse complement strand
CTTCCTGAAAACCATGAACATCTTCGGGAACATCGGCGAAAGCAGGTTGTATTTCTTCCTCTCCGTAGCTGTCTTCCTCTTCATCGGCCGAAACCGTTTTTGCTATGGCTTCAGAAGAGATGGTTCCAGCTATTAAGGCCTTGAATCTATTAAACTTTTCCACCTGAGGAAACAAAATGTCTTTTTCTGCCTGGCCAGTCAAGCCCTGGCGGACGACAGTCTCAAGTGCCATAAAGAAGGAGTGGAGCAGTTTGAAGGCATCGGCATGGGCGTCACTTTTCTTGAGCTTTATGTATGCTCCAAGAGATCCAATTCCCTGGAGAAAAATCTGTTTCGCCTTGCTTGAACTGAAAGTTTTTTCCAGGTGCTTGACTTCACGACTGAGTTCGGCCAAATCCTGTTCGGTAATTTCCCAGTCAATACCGTAGACAATAGCTTTTAAATTCAGAAGTGGATCTCCCTCATAGGCGGGACCTTCCTCTTCAGCCGGAGGAGAAGCTACAACAGCCTTCTCTTCCTTGACAGTCTGTACCTCTTCAACAAGAGGCTCTTCGGCTATGGGTGCGGGTGTTTCCTGTTTCGGTTTCGCTGTTTCTACGGGGGGAGCCGAAGTGCTTACCAATTTCTTAAAATTTTCAAATCTGGCAACATCTTCTCGTAGCAGGTTCTTTTTTTGATGGTCGGTAATTTCGTCATCAGAAACAATTCTTTCGAGATTAGCATAGAAGGTCAGCAACAGTCTGATGGCGTTGGGGTGTGCCGATGATTTCTCCTTGTAGATATAACGGCTCAATTTCTCCAAGGCCTGCACGTAGATCACATTGATTTTGTTGTCAGCCCAGATATCCCGGAGAGCATGCAGCTCTTCATTGAATTGACGCAGAATATCATCGGTGATTTCCCAGTCAATGGATAGAATAATCGATTTCAGCCGGGCCAGAGGGGAATCTTCATCCTCGAGGTAATCAAAAAGATCGACACCTCCCGTCTCGAAGTCCTCATCGTACTCGTCAATGCCTACGGTCAGGTCGTCATCGTATTGACCTTCTTTGTATTGTTCCACCGTATATTCTCTCTAGAGTAGTTTTTTCTGAATAGACACAACTGTGGAAGAAATAATTTTCTTCAGCGTCGCAGCCACATTATAACCTGTAATCGCACTGGCTTCGAAATAAGGGACTTTAAGTCGACTGTTTAGATCTTTCTGAAGCACCGATGTCGGCAGAATGGGAATGCCATGTTCTTTCAAATCTACCTTATTATATTGTAATACCAGTGGTATATTAAAAATGCTCTCTTTGTATGACTGGAGGTTTTCATGAAGTTGATTCAGAGATCGGATGTTCTTCGCCCGTTGTTTCGCCATGGCGTCTGCAACAAACACAATGCCATCCACGCCTCTTAGAACAAGCTTCCTGGTGGCATTGTATTTGACCTGACCAGGAACGGTGTAAAGCTGAATTTTAATATCGTATCCCTTGATTTTTCCCATATCAAAAGGGAGAAAATCAAAAAACAGTGTCCTGTCACCATGGGTTTTCAGGCTCACCATTTCCGAGACAATCTGTTTCTTATAGGTCCGGTTGATAAATTCCAGATTGGTGGTCTTTCCACAGCGTCCCGGACCATAATAAACTATCTTAACCTGAACGACCTTGTCTTTTAGATTGATAAAGCTCAATTCGCGCCCCCCACTTTTGAAAATCCATTGTCTGATTTTTTGGATCGATATGATAAAAAATCATCAGTACTTTTGATCAGTACTTTACTTGGACGTGTCCCATACCTGCCTGATTTTCTCAATCACATCGACAACATTCAATCGTAAAAAGCCAAGCGAAATATCACGCCCAAACATGGATATCAGGAGAAGCTCATCATCGATTTTGGAAAAATGGATATTTGACTCCTGTCCCTTATGGAAAAGAAGTGAAAATTCCTGCTCACCAACCAGTTTTGCCATGGCATCGACTGTGGCAAAGTTACCTGCCGCCAGTGCAGCAAAAGAATAGACATCGTACTTGCTTTCGCCATTGTCCTTGGCGGTTATTATATTCCCCGCCATGTCTATGATAATAACACAGTCGACGCCAAGCTTTATCAGTTTGTCGGCTAATATCGTGTCGATCTGTTCAAGCTGCTCTTGACTGACAATACCGTAATTCATGCCCTTTACCTCGTTTTTGTTATTAGCCTCTGATTGGGGCTATCTGCTTAATGCAATACGATAATCGTAAACTGCGTATTCTCTCTTCTTCCTGTATGTCTCATACAACTTTGATGATTCATTTTCCCGGGGTATTTTGGGATCAACTCCGACAATCTTCCTACCAGCAAGAATACAGATGAAACCTTCCTGCCCCCAATCAACAGAATATCAACCTCTGCGAGACTCCTTTTCGCGTGGCAATGTCGCCAACAAATCCCAAGGTACTAGAAACAGGTATATCTCTGTAAAAACGGGGCGTTTACCGCTTTTACCTTGTACAGCAGTTGCAGCATCCCGGGCCAAAACCTCGCGAGTTTTCTCTGCCCTGGATACATATGTTTAACATTATTTCATATTTATTGCAAAATTCCATCAAAAAAATAAAGCCTTAAGGCTCTTTTTAACTCCTCAGCAGCCGGAGGGGTTAACGTATTTTGCAATAAAGAATTGTAATTACAACAGATAAAGAGACGATACGCCCAATATCAAATTTGTAACTCAACACCATAAATTCTTAAAATATGTACTCTTT
>JAZBNU010000047.1:0-2880 GCA_036350815.1 Desulfopila sp. | reverse complement strand
TTACTTCATATTGATGGATCATTTCCTTAAAGTCAACTTCTGCATCTACGGTTTCCGGGTTGTCATGCTCAAGAAAGAAAGAAGCTGGTGAGGTGCTGCAAACTGAATCAGACATATTTGGCGCTAGGCAGCAGTCATCGTCCTCTGTCCTGTTTTCCGCCAGGAGATATTTTTCCGGCAGATCAGCAACGTCAATTTTTTTGCCGCTGAAAAGAATAGACATGTGTTGAACGAGGTTTTCGAGTTCCCGAACATTGCCTCTCCAATTGTACTGCAGCAATGACCGCATGGCTTTATCTGTAAATTCAAAACGTTCACGTCCTCTTTCGACAGTATAGCTGTGAATAAATGAAGAGATGAGTAGAGGGATATCTTCTTTTCTCGATTTCAATGGAGGAATTGACAGTGGAATAACACTGAGTCTGTAATAAAGATCCTCCCTGAATTTACCTTCTGAGACAAGTTGCTCGAGGTCGCAATGTGTTGCGGCAAGAATTCTGGTATCAACGGGAGTGGACTGCAGTCCACCGACAGGTTCAAACTCTTTTTCCTGCAGCACCCGCAGCAACTTTGCCTGCAATGTGGGTTTCATATCACCGATTTCGTCAAGAAAGAGGGTGCCGCCATCAGCATATTGAATTCGTCCCTGTTTGCTATGCGTTGCGCCGGTAAATGCCCCTTTTGTGTGACCAAAAAGTTCGCTCTCTAAGAGGTCATCAGGAATAGCAGCGCAATTAACAGGTACAAAGTTTTTTGATTTTCTACTGCTCTTTGCGTGGATAGCCTTGGCCACCAGCTCTTTTCCGGTTCCGGATTCGCCCCGGATAAGAACAGTGGCATAGTCATCTTCTGCAACTCGACCAATCAGGTCGAAAAGAGACAGCATTTGTGGAGATTGGCCGATGAGGCCGCAAAAATGCTGCTGTACGGGATGGTTCTGAGTAGTCTCTCTATTGTGTATTGCTTTTTGCACAGCTCTTTTTAAAACGTAGTGTACTTCCTGCAGGTCATAAGGCTTGGTGATGTGAAAGAATGGGTTGGCGGCGAGTACTTGGGAGATGAGTTCAGAATTTTCTTCAGGTAATGCAGCAATAGTTACAAGTGATTTTTCGCGGAATTTCCTGAGCAGATGGAGACTTGAGTGTGTATCAAAAAAATGGAGATCGAGGAAAACGATATCCGGCTGTGTCTGGTTCAAGACTGAAGAGAGTTTGGCTTTGCTTTCTGCATGGATAAAAATTCCCCTTGACTTCGTTTTTAGCGAATCTATTACGTCAGCTGTGTTGACTCTGTCCTGATCGATAAAGAGGATTGTGGGTGTAAAAGTCATAATGAATGGAATGTATTACGCTGTGTAAAATGACAACTGACTATTTATCTTGGAGTAAATCAGCTAGTTTACTTGATGTCCTTCTCATATTGAGGCTGAGGAGACGAGCAGTCTTCTGGATGAGCTTGATACCTAAAGTCGGTGACTTTTGGGCTAGTATTTCAAAACCCCTGTCCGTCAAAGTCACCATTGTCGATGCTTGGACTGCAACTACAGTAGCAGAACGTGTGGATTTATCGATGATAGCCATCTCGCCTATGGAATTACCTCGTGTCAGCCTTGCAATGACTATGTTTCCGCCGGTTTCTGACTTTTTTGAGACCTCAAGGACACCATGTACAACGAAACCCATGAAATTGCCTTTGTCTCCTTCCACAAAAAGATACTCGCCTCTTTTGAGATGGACATAACTCATGTGTCTGGCAAGAATATCAAGTTCATCGACGTTAAAACTGTCAAAAAGTGGAAGATTAATAAGGAAATTACGAGTATCTTCTTCTGAATCAGTAAGTTTTTGGTTTTTCATGATAGTGCAATGAAGGAACTCATATCGATACAATACCGTGTGTCATAAATTTGTCTTTTGGTGTTAACTATATCATATGAATTAAAAAAAGGAATATATCTTTACAGTACCACAGTAGAAAAATCAGTGTGACACTGCTATGCGACAGATAACATTCATATGCGTATTTCTTTTCATCACCAGTGTTTTGCCTATATCCTCGGAAGCAGGACAAAACAGTGGCTCTCGATATCCAGCCTTTGTTATAAAAATTCTTGACGGCGATACTTTTGAGGTTGTTGAAGGGCGTGCCCGGCAACGTATTCGCTTGTGGGGAATAGATACGCCGGAATGGGACCAGCCGTTTTCACTGGAGGCAAAAAAATATTTGAAGTCTCTTCTCTATCATCGTCAGATCGAGGTGGAGCCTCTCTATAGAGACACTTACGGCAGACTGGTCGCAAGAATATTTCTTCACGGAAAGTGCGTTAATCGAGAATTAGTAAAAGATGGTTATGCATGGGTTCATGTCTATTTCTGCAAGGAGAAAATCTGCAGTTCATGGAAGAAGCTTGAGCAAAACGCAAAACTGGCAAAAACCGGCTTATGGGGGAGGGGTGATGCCATAGCACCATGGCAATGGAAAAGGCTCAAGAGTAAATGATCCGGTATCTGCTCATTGTGATCTTTTCTGGTTTCGCTGCCGGATACATTAGAGGCCGGCTAGAATATTCAGGGAAGCAGCAATGCGAGACTCTGGATCTTTGGTATCATTGCGTAATTCATTTTCAACTAAATCGAGACGCTGCTGCAGTTTGGCAGCAATTACTTCAAGGTCCTGAATTGTTTGCGAAGCTGCCTGTTCGGTTGTACCCATAGCTTCATGAATATCTAATGCGTTGCGCATAATAGATTTTACATTGACTATCTTTTCGATGCGCAAAAAGAGTTCATCAAAATTGATAGGTTTTTCAAGATAGTCTACAGCTCCTTTCTTCATAGCGGCAACAGCGGTATCTACTGATGAATGAGCAGTGATGAGAAT
>JAZBNU010000046.1:0-4465 GCA_036350815.1 Desulfopila sp. | reverse complement strand
GAGGTAGTTATCCTGAAAATACCTGGCATTCATACCTTTCTGGAAAACGGGATCCGGCAAAAGCTGCATGGTTCGGAAAACCAGCAGTTTGCTGATGTAATTGCGCATGGTAGCCAGAATCGCCAGGCCATGTATACCGTTTTCGAGAAGATGGCTGAGTGTGATGAGGGTCGGTCCGATTTTCCGTTTTCCAAAGGAGTCGGTCAGTTCAAACAGTGCGTCTTCTCGTGTTCTGCCGACCATGCAGTCAAGGTCATTTCGTGTGATTCGTGTTCTTTCATCACAGAATAAAGCGAGTTTTTCGGTTTCAGTTACCACGGCAACCGGGTGGAAGCCGACTCGTTCAAAAAAAACATCCACCGCGCCGGGGTCGATGGTTTTGTTGAAAGACGAGAGAGTCTGGTGCAGTACTTCCTCAAGCACGGCTTTCTGGGCACGTTGTGCTGCTACACCACCGCCTTCAGCTACGCTGCAGTCGACAACAAGATAGTTCTTTTTGATACAGGTGAAGAGCCGTTTCCGTTTATCAACATTTTCTGCTGTAAGGAGAAAAACATTATTCGGGGGAAATCCTTTTGTAAAAGCTTCAATGTATTTTTCAGCGGGATCCTGGGCTGCCGGTGAGGATATCTCTTTTTGCCGTACCTGCTCGAACAGCGCGTCAGTCCAGCCAAGATCTCGAGGTTTCTCCAGAGCGAAGAGAGTGCGCCACTGTTCGGCAGAGATTTGGGAGAGTGGCTGGCGGTCATCTGACGGAATGGAAGCGAGGTGGTACATGTCGGCAATGTAACGGGCTGCCTTTTCATAATGTTGCGACTCAAATGCTTTGCAGGCCTTTTGCCATATGGAACCACTGACGTTTTTGGAATGGAACAGCCTCGAGTCATTTACCCGATAAATCTGCAGCCCGGGAAGAAGGCTGAAACTCATGAGTTTTGCCAGCGTTTGTGAGCTGTCCTCCTGATCACCGTCAATGGAATACAGCGTGCCATTTTTCTTAGTGAGCAGAGCTTCCTGTACATCATCTGCGGCCTGGCGGCAGAGATACCTCTCCCCAAAAAAGAGGACCACAGGGGGATGGTTCTGATTTCGAATTTCTTCCAGGGCGGCGGGAAGCTCTGTCCTTTTTATAAGTGGCATGTTGTTCGTTGTAGATCGACAGTTGAATATACTTTCTAGATAATGCGTTTTCGAATAGCAGTAACGAGAAGCTCCGCCAGGATGACGACGACAAAAATACTCAACAGGATAACGGAAACACGGTTCCAGAAGAAAAGATTCAGTGAGGTGTCCAGCACCATACCGATACCGCCTGCTCCGACAAGTCCGATAACGGCCGATTCACGAACATTGATATCCCAGCGGAAGAGAAATATTCCCCAGAAAGCCGGAGCAACCTGAGGCCAGTACCCTTTGAGAAATACACTGAACCAGGGTGCGCCGGCTGCCGTTAACGCCTCGATTGGACCGGGATCCGCCTCTTCCAAAGCTTCGGCGAATAATTTACCGACAAAGCCGATGGAGCGGAACCCTATACATACCGTTCCCGCGAAAGCACCGGGTCCGAAAACCGCCACGAACAGCAGGGCCCAGACAAGTGAATTAACTGATCGTGAGGAAACCAGGATCAGTTTGGAGAGCCAGTTCAGCAGAGGAAAATGAACGATGTTGTTGGCACCCAGAATGCCGATGGGAATGGCCATAACGATAGCCAGCAGAGTTCCGAGAGTGGCAATATGAAGTGTTTCCATCATGGCGTCATGGATGCCGACGGGGTAATACGCCAGATCCATGGGCCACATCCGGCTGAAAAGGTCAATTACCTGGGTGGGAGCGTCATAGAGAAATTCTGGAATAACCTGGACTGTGCGCATGGATACCGACAGAGCCACAGCGAAACCGAGGAAGACGGAAAAGCGAGCCAGGCGCTCAGATAAAGTGAAGCGCTCCCATTTGCGGGGAAGAGATGTGCTCATTGGAAAACCTTTTTTATCTGAGTGGAAATAAACTCACTTATCATGACCAGTGCAATGATGGAAATGAGTATCGCTGCAAGGAAATCATAGTCAAAGCGCTGGAATGCCGCAAAAAGTGTGCCGCCGATACCACCCGCTCCGACGATACCGACCATGGTTGAGTTACGCAGATTGGCATCGAGCTGATAGGAGGAAAAGCCGATAAATCGGTTGAGAACCTGGGGGAGAACAGCGAAGATGATGACACTCATAAAGGGTGCCCCGGCAGCCCGAAGCGCCTCCAGCGGTTTCATGGATATTTCTTCGATGGCCTCGGTGAACAGCTTACCGATAAAGCCGATTGAGGCGAAAATCAGGGTAAGGATTCCAGCCAGCGGACCAAAGCCGACAGCTTTAACGAAAAGTATGGCGAATATCACCGGATGGAAGGAGCGGCACAGCGCAATAAAACCACGAAACGGCCAGGTAATCCAGGTTGGCATCAGGTTCCTCGCGGCCAGCAGTCCCACGGGAAGCGAGAAGAGAACACCGAAGGCTGAGGCAATAATGGCTATCTCGATGGTTTCAAGAAGATTGCTGACCAGCAGTTCCCAGCGGGAGAAGTTGGGGGGCACCATCTCTGCAATAAATCTGGCGCCGTTATCTATTCCCTGAATGAAACGATCCCAGGAGACCTCAAGATAATTGGCGGCATAAAGCGCATAGAGAATACTGATCAGCCAGCCTGCCCGTGCCCACCAGTTGATTGTGAATGCAGGTCCGTAATTTTTTCCTGTACTTGCCTTCATTGAAGCCAGTCCTCTCCCCCGTAAATTTCTTTGAGATGGGCATTGGTCAGGTTTTCAGGGGGGCCGTCGTAGATTATGCCACCCATGGAAAGACCGATTATTCTCTCTGTATAGCGTTTTGCCAGGTCGACATCATGAATATTAATCAAGAGTGGAATCTGATGTTCTCTGGAGAGCGAGACCAGCAACTCCATGATTTCGACACTGGTTTTTGGGTCAAGAGAGGAGGTCGGCTCATCTGCAAGCAGGACATGAGGATCCTGCATGATTGCCCGAGCTATACCGACACGCTGGCGCTGACCGCCTGAGAGGCTGTCAGCCCGCTGGCGCGAAAATTCCAGCAGCCCGATGGATTCGAGCAGCTCGAAGGCTCTTTCTATATCGTTTTGAGGATATTTTCGCAGCCAGGCCCGCCAGGAAGGGATATAGCCCAGTCGACCGCAGAGGACGTTTTCCATCACGGATAATCGCTCGACAAGATTGAACTCCTGAAAAACCATGCCGATTTTACGCCGGGCCATACGCAGATCCTGGCCGGTTAAACGGGTTATATCTTCTCCGCTGATGATTATTTTTCCTGAGGTGGGTGGAATCAGTTTGTTGACACATCGAATCAGAGTGCTTTTTCCGGTTCCGGAAGGGCCGATAATGGCCACACTGCTCTCTCCTTGAACTTCGAAACTGATATCTTTTAAAACAGGTCTGCCCTTAACATATTCTTTCTTCAGGTTTTCTACCCGGAGAGACCGTTGAGGGTGAGCGGTACCGCTGCTCTTTGAGTCTATAGTCATAGAAGCGTGCTGGTTGAAACAATAGAGGGTTTGCAATACAATAAGACGCCGTTTTTGTACCTGGAGCCTGTCGCATCCTTGTCTCGACAAGCTCCTGGACGGCACGATGGACGGCGCCTTTCGGGTATTTCGATTTATTTTTTCTTTGCTGCTTTGGCTGCTTCTTTTTCCGCCATTTTCCTCAAACCGTCCTGGTTGTAGGAAGTGCCGGTTGAAGCCGCTATGTCGCGAATAACCTTCCAGTCTTTTTCGTAGGTTACTGGGTAGAATCGATCAGCACCACCGAAAGTTTCCTGCATGGAAGGGGTGAAGCGATAGGAGTAGAAAGCATCGACAATTTTTTTCACGAGATCCGGATGGAGATTGTGGGCATATCCGAATGAGGAGGTGGGGAATTTAGGAGAGGTGAACACAATGCGAAAATCATCGGCATTGATTCTGCCTGCTTCGGCCATACGATAGAAAACATCGGAGGCAACCGGGGCGGCATCATAATCTCCATGCTCCACGCCGAGAATGGACTGGTCATGCTTGCCGGAATAGGCGACAGTGTAATCTTCGTCTGGTACTATGCCATGTTGAGGAAAGATGGCTCTGGGAGCAAGGTTTCCTGAATTGGAAGAGGCGGAAGTGTGGGCGATTGTTTTTCCTTTTATGTCGTTCAGTTCTTTAATATCGCTGTCTTTTTTTGTGACAACAATCAGATTGTAGCCCTGGAATCCATCGTGGTAACCTTTGACCGCGATAGGAACATAACCGGCCAGGTTGACGGCAAAACCGGTGGGACCGGTGGAGAATCCGGCAATGTGAAGTCGGCCGGAACGCATGGCTTCAACTTCAGCCGCATTTGACTGAACGGTGTAATAGATGACTTTTTTTCCGGTAGCTTCTTCAAGATATTTCTGGAAAT
>JAZBNU010000045.1:0-2003 GCA_036350815.1 Desulfopila sp. | reverse complement strand
CAACGTGAAAAAAAAATCAGTCCCCTCAGTCTTTCCTAGATCTTGGCTGAGTTTCGTACGTAATCAGATTTTCTTTATCTACCATTTTCCACCGTAAATGGCCAGCAGGTTAGTTTGAGCAGAAATCATCAGGATGTACCCCGGTAACTCTTCTGGCACCCTGTAACAAGTCCACCTAAACGTGCTAATTGCTGCCGCCATTGCCTCTTAAATCTGAAGTGCTTCGATAAAAGCACTATTGAATCTATATGTATTGTTTGACCAAGCCGCTCTTGAACACAGCACTCCTGGATCCTCCATCCCCATCAGCACTCTGCTCTCCACCCACACTGCCCACATCACAACACCTCAATTCAGTCAGGCATGCTGCTTTCTCACTCTATCGCATTAATTTTATGTAAATAATAAAATTTACAATATATTTTTTTTGATGCATTCAATCATTTTTTGTTATACAATAGGTGAAGATTAGAGGAAGGTGTTCTACACGCCTCTGTCTGAGACAACTCAAAATTCAACCGGGCCCCTTGTTATTCTTTCAAGGAACCGGAACGAAATCTTCGATAATGGCAACACCGGCAACATGGCCACTGGTCGTGCTGCTGAAACAGGATCGCGTATTTACTGAAACAGTCGACGTCTACCGTTGTGATGCCGACAAACAGAAACGGACCAAATCCGTTGCCAAGCCAAGCACAGTTTCCATAGCGTGTCACACTCAAACCATCATTATGCAAGTGCATCCTGAAGGTTGTCTGTGACGTGATAGCCAATTCAACCGGAGAGCGCCGGTTGAATTATCATTTATTTTTCCAAGAGAAGGAGGTGATAAAGAAGTCTTACACTGCAGGATTTTTTATGTACGATCAGTAAGATCAACTTAAAAAACGGAGGAGAGCAGTAATGGAACCTAAAACCTGGGTGTTTACCTTTTTAGGCCTCTATATCATCTACTGTTTCTGGTGGGGACTACGAGGCTATTTCACAGAAAAAACCGCTTCTGGATACGCTATCGGAGGGCGATCGATACCCTTCATTGCGTTTCTTATGGCGGCAACAGCGGCATCATTTTCCGGATGGACCACTGTCGGGCATCCCGGCCTTATCTGGCGCGACGGACTGGCATATGCCTTCGCCTCGTTCTACGTTCTGACAATTCCAATAACAGGCGCCTTTTTTGCCAAACGCAACTGGCTGCTCGGGAAACGATACGGCTTTGTTACGCCAGGCGACATGTTTGCCTATTATTACAACAACGAAGCCATCCGCTGGCTCACCGTCCTCTCGGCGGTTCTCTACTCCATGTTCTATTCCGGTCTGCAGCTTATCGCCGCCGCGAAACTGTTTGAAATCGTAGCAGGCGTACCCTATACCGCAGGTCTTTTCTTTATGGCATTTATCGTCTGGTTTTATGTTGTGACCGGCGGACTCAAAGCAAGCACCTGGGTGGGGGTTATCCAGTTTATTCTCCTTGTTCTGAGCATCGTCCTCCTGGGTTATTTTACTCTCACCGCACCGGCGCTTGGAGGATGGGGAGAATTCAGCACAGCAGTACGAGCCCTGGAAGCAAAATATGTACAAGTTCCAAGCGTTATACATTTCGGCCTCGGAACAGGCGGCTGGTCGGCAGTGATGATCCTCACCTATATGTTCGCCTTGATGGGCATCCAGTCATCACCTGCTTTTATCCTGTGGAACTATGGTATGGCATCTCCCAAGCCTCTCGCCTGGCAGCAGGTGTTCATGTCGACTTTCATAGTCGGTATCGCCCTGTTTTTCTTCACAGCTTTCCAGGGAATGGGCGCGCGTGTTCTTCAGGGGATGGGGGCGATCAACCCCCAGGTTGACGGCGATGTCGTACCGATGCTGATGAACTACTTGCTTCCCGGACCGGTAATGGCCATTGTTTTTCTGGGAATAATCGCAGCTATTCACTCCACCGCCGCTCCATATATCGGAACTGGCGGAACCATTGTGTTACGGGATGTTTACTGGCGCTATAT
>JAZBNU010000044.1:0-21946 GCA_036350815.1 Desulfopila sp. | reverse complement strand
ATCAAATAACAAATCTTTAGTGTCTTAGTGACATAAAAGTGGTATCTATTGTATAAAAATTGAAGAAGCCTTACACCCTAACTCCTACAGATTATAATCACATGCAGACCGCTATTCAAAACAGATTACGAAAAATACAATATATTGAAGCAGAAATCGAGATCCAGAAGCAGATCCTTCACTCCATCGCCGACCAGGACGAAAACGAGATCAGAGAAGTAGTACAAAAAATAGCCGACGCTAAAGCAAATATTCATCAGCTGCTTCAGGAAATTAAAAGATTCTCCCCTCAGGAGTACCAAAGAATACAGGCCCTCAAAAATGCCGTTGCAACACTTAATGCCATGGCCTCAGAAAAATCATTCACTCAGATTGAAAGCATTTCAACTACTCCGAAATGCTGCATCACTTTACTTAGCGGCGAAAAAATCGCCTGCCTGGTGAAGGCCTCGGATGAAAACGGAAATTGGGTTGTAATTACAACAGAAGGCGAGCTGCGTCATCTCAAAAAACACCAGGTTGCAGACTGAATTTGAGGATCACCACAGAGCACCTGACTATGATATTATCGCTCCCTCATCTGCTCTATACAAAAAGAACGCCCAAACCTGCTGTGCATCGAGCCGCTACTTCGCACACCTTTGCCCCTTCAATACAAATGACACTCCCATTCTTTAAACTATACACCACACCCTTTTGTACAAAATATGCCTGTTATGCAATACCGTTGACGTTTCTTCAAAAAGAAGGTGTATGTTTTGTTGAATGATTACAGAATATTTCATTTAAAAAAAACCAAAAAAAATTGCCTATCCATTCTTTTTATGGTAGGAGAATCATGTTAAAGATACCTTCTTTACAGCTGGTTGATCTGTAACAAACGCTTCTTTTTTTGCCATGTTACGAGATAACTATTTTTCTGTGCAGCTCTGAATGGCCCCTCGGCGGCACGTATTCAACGCTGGGCAAGGAGGGCACTAGGCCCCTGGCCAGCTCTTTGACAGTATATATTCCCATTGTACTTTCTCCTCAACGCTCTGTAATCAGGAGAAACAGATTGACACCTGCATTACCCTACATTTTTGAGGATGTTCAAACTACGCTGTTTCAAGGCAGAGTTATCGCAGTGATACAACGGTAAACCGCAATCAGAGTTTAATTCTACGAAAGGAGTGCATTATGCCATTAGATCCAACCAAACATGCTGATTGGGAAATCGCACAAGATGCTGAAAAGTCCATGAAAACCATTTATGAAATCGGTGAAAAACTGGGCCTTACCAAGGAAGAGCTGCTTCCTCACGGCCATTATATTGCGAAGATTGATTTCAGGAAAGTTCTTGAACGCCTAAAAGATAAACCAAATGGAAAATACATTGACGTTACTGCTATTTCACCAACACCGCTAGGGGAAGGTAAGTCTACCTCCTCAATGGGTCTGGTCCAGGGTCTTGGCAAATTAGGGAAAAACGTCTGTGCCGCAATCAGACAGCCATCCGGTGGTCCTACCATGAACATCAAAGGATCCGCGGCAGGCGGCGGCCTGGCACAATGCATCCCGCTAACCCCCTTCTCTCTGGGATTTACCGGTGATATCAACGCCATTATGAACGCGCACAATCTTGCCATGGTCGCTCTCACATCAAGACTTCAGCATGAGCGCAACTATACCGACGAGCAGCTCGAGAGGCTCTCAGGCATGAAACGCATCGATATTGATCCCACCAACGTAGAAATGGGCTGGATCATGGATTTCTGCTGCCAGGCTCTCCGTAACATCATCATCGGTATTGACGGCGTGAACGGCAAATCAGACGGTTTTATGATGAAGTCTAAGTTTGGTATTGCTGTGTCTTCCGAAGTCATGGCAATACTTTCCGTCGCCTCAGACCTCAAGGATATGCGGGAAAGAATGGGAAAAATCGTTGTTGCCTACACCAAACAGGGCAAACCGGTCACAACAGAAGACCTTCAGGTCGCCGGTGCCATGACAGCCTGGATGGTTGATGCCCTGAATCCCTCACTCATGCAAACTCTGGAAGGACAGCCGGTTATAGTACATGCCGGGCCTTTCGCCAACATAGCTATTGGACAAAGTTCGGTAATTGCTGACAAGGTCGGCTTGAAACTCGCTGATTATCATGTCACAGAGTCAGGCTTCGGCGCCGATATCGGTTTCGAAAAATTCTGGAACCTCAAATGCAGATACTCAGGTCTCACTCCCGATTGCGCCGTGGTCGTCGCCACTATTAGAGCATTGAAATGCCACGGTGGTGCGCCTGTGCCTGTTCCAGGCAAGCCCATGCCCAAAGAGTACACTGAGGAAAATGTCGAATGGGTAGCCAAGGGATGCGACAACCTTATTCACCACATCCGTAACGTTAGAAAAGCAGGAATCAGTCCTGTTGTCTGCATCAATGCCTTCTACACTGATACCGACGCTGAAATTGCCAAGGTGCGTGAATTATGCGAGGCTGAAGGGGCGAAGGTTGCATTGTCACGCCATTGGGAAAAGGGTGGCGAAGGTGCCATTGAATTTGCTCAGGCTGTTGTCGAGGCATGTGAAGAAAAGACTGAATTCAAATTCCTCTATGACCTTGACATGCCTATTAAAGACAGAATTCATCTCATCGCAACAGAAGTATATGGTGCAGACGGTGTTGACTATTCCGCAGATGCCAATAAAGCCATTGCAAGAATTCAGGCAGATCCGGAACTGGCCAAGCTCGGCATGTGCATGGTTAAAACCCACCTTTCACTCTCGGATAATCCTGCACTGAAGGGTGTGCCGAAGGGCTGGCGTCTCACAATCCGTGAAGTGCTTACCTACGGTGGAGCCGGTTTTATTGTGCCTGTTGCCGGTGCTATCAGCCTCATGCCTGGAACAGGTTCCAATCCTGCCTTTAAACGGGTAGACGTCAATCTTGAAACCGGCAAAGTAGAAGGTGTGTTTTAACTATTTCAATGATAACTACCTGGGACACGTTTATCAGGCTGATTCCGAAACGGAAGCGATGCAGCATAGCCTGATAATCAACACCTAGTATGCTTCAGCAAGAAGACCCCGACAGAGTTACCTGCCGGGGTCTTCTTGTCTTACCTGGAACACGTCGAGCTTTTCATTCAGAATGAGTAAAAAGCAAGAAACTATGATTTCATACCTCCGCACCTGTCCAGAAAGGGGACATTTTTCTCAATGAAGAAATAATTTCCGGTATTTTATCCAGGACAAAATCAACCTCTTCTTCAGTATTATAAATACTCAGGGAGAATCGAATAGAGCCGTGGGCCGCGGTAAACGGTACCCCCATTGCCCTGAGCACATGAGAGGGCTCAAGGGATCCGGAAGTACAGGCTGAACCGGAGGATGCGCAGATATTGTATTCATTTAAATGCAGAAGAATTGACTCACCTTCAACATATTCGAAACTGATATTGGCTGTATTGGGCAGTCTGTCTGTCTTGTGCCCGTTGAGCATTGATCGGGGCACTGAAGATAGAAGCCCTTCTTCTAAGCGGTCCCTGAGAGCTTTTACCCTGGTATTCTCTTCTTCCAGTTTTTCCGCAGCTAGCTCACATGCTCGGCCTAAGCCTATAATGGAAGCGACATTCTCTGTCCCGCCACGTCTGCCCTTCTCCTGATGCCCCCCGGCAAGAAACGGCACAAAGGGAGTGCCACGTCGGATATAGAGCACCCCGACCCCCTTAGGGGCATGCAGCTTATGCCCGGAAATAGAAAGAAAATCGATGGAAGAATTTTGTAGGTTTATTGGGATCTTACCGACAGCCTGGACGGCATCGGTGTGGAAAAGCACTCCCCGCTCTTTGGCCATCCTGGCCATTTTCTCAACAGGAAAGATAACTCCTGTTTCATTATTGGCCCACATTACCGAAACAATAGCAGTATCTTCAGTCAATGCCTTGTCATATTCATCAAGGTCGAGCGTTCCGTCACCAGCCACTTTTAGCCGGGTTATCCTGTGTTTATGACCAGTTAGTGTTTCCAGGTTCTCGCACAAAGTCTTTATGGCCGGATGTTCCACCCTGGTTGTTATGATATGCCTTTTTTCCGGGTTTGTCTGCAAAGCTGATAATACCGCGGTGGAATCACTCTCTGTACCGCAACTGGTGAACGTTATTTCCTCAGGCTCGGCGCCTAAAAGTTCAGCTGTCTGCAGTCGTGCCTTTTTTACCGCCTCACCAACCTGACCGCCGAAGACATGCATGCTGGAAGGGTTGCCATAATAATCTGTCAGAAAAGGCATCATCGCTTCAACCACCTCGGGAGCAATTTTGGTGGTTGCATTGTTATCCATATAAATTTCTTTGCCTGGGAGTGTTTTCATTACTTAGCTTCCTCCACAACCAACGTGTCGAGAACAAGTTCACGCAATTTTTTCTCAACATACTCTTTCAGAGTCGTCTGTGATTTGGCACAGCTGGTGCAAGAGCCTCGCAGGGAAACAAGAACATAATCCCCATCAACGTCAATCAATTCAATATCACCACCATCCTGGCGCAACCCAGGCTTAATTTCACGATCCAGCACCTCTTCAATCTTTTTAATTTTTTGCAGTGTCGTCATACGTGCTGGTTTTTTAGCCGCTTTTTTAATTTCACCAATCTCACCGGTAGTCGCCTCCAGGATGCTCTGTAATTTGTCTTCACATTTTCCGCAGCCGCCACCGGCTTTGGTAAAGTTAGTTATTTCTTCAACAGAGCGGAGTTTTGATTCTTTGATAGCCCGAACTATTTCCAGATCGGTTACACCAAAGCATTCGCAGACGACTTCACCTTCAGCCATTGGTAATACCATCCCGCGGAAATCAGCTATGGCAGCCTCTAAGGCCTCTCTTCCCATAACTGAACAGTGCATCTTTTCCTTGGGCAAGCCGCCTAGAAAATCGGCAATGTCTTCATTTGTTAATTTTTCCGCCTCGGAAACTTTCATCCCCTTTATCATTTCTGTGAGAGCAGATGAAGAGGCTATTGCACTTGCACAGCCAAAAGTTTTGAATTTGGCATCGACTATGACATCATTTTCATCAACCTTAATGGTCAGTTTAAGGGCATCGCCACATGCCAAAGAGCCAACATCTCCTACACCGCTGGGATTCTCCACCTCACCGACATTTCTTGGTCTGAGAAAATGCTCCTGAACCAAATCAGTATATTCCCACATAAATTACTCCTGAATGTTAGATAATTATGAATACAGATTCTTGTTGAAAATAATACCGGAACTGTAAAAATCAACAGTTAAAACTCCAACGGATAAAACAGGCAAGGATTACGTCTCAGTCCCTCAAGGTTTCACCCCTATTTTCGATTGACTCAGAGCAGGTGTATCTCCCCCAGCATCTCCTGAGCAGCAGCAACTAAACCTTTGGTTCCATCAGCAGATCTCGATTCAACATAAAACCGAACCTTCGGCTCCGTTCCGGAAGGCCGTACCATTAGCCATGACCCATCCTGAAAAAGGATTTTCCTGCCATCAATGTCAATCACTTTGGCTATTATTTTATTTTCTCCATCAACTTCGACAGAGACACCTTCTTTGTATTTTTGCAGAAGCGCCAGTGCATCCTGAAGCTGTTTGCCCTGCATCGTCACAACTACTCCGTCACGATCCGGATAAAACGAACCATAACGCCGTTCCATTTCCTGCAGATATTCAACAAGACCGTTACCTGTAGAAACCAGAATATCAAGAGCAATGAGGAGGCCGATATAGGCATCCTTTTCAGGTGTATGCCCGATAACAGTAATTCCATCACTCTCTTCGAAACACACAAGAGCCCTATCTATGACTGGTTTGAATTCCTTAAAACCAACTCGTGGTTCAAAAACCTCCTCTCCCAGTCCTTCGGCTACAGAATTGGCAAAATTAGAAGTGGCAACAGTTTTGGCAACCATCCCTTTCTTGCGTTTCGTCTCATGAAGGAAATGGTATGCCATCGCTCCAAACTGGTTCATACTTATTTCATGTATTCCGTCTGTAAAACGAATCCTGTCACCATCAGGGTCAATTATAGCTCCTAATTTAAATTTTTCCTTTCGTGATTGAAGTACCGCCATGACATTTGCCATGTTTTCACTGGATGGTTCCGGAGCAATTCCGCCAAATGTTACATCTTTCTCGCCTCGCAAATGCAGGAGTCGGACGGAAGGCAGTCCTTTGAAAAACCTATCGATATGCAGCCTTGCGGCACCATGCACAGAATCAATCACCACAAGAATATCGCTATTGTCCTTAATACTCTGTATTATTTTATCATAATCCAGACCATGTACAGCTCTATTCTGCCGAACATGATCCTGCCATAAAGAGAGAGAGTCGATAAAGACTACAGATTCTTCCAGTGGACAACTCAGTGCCTTTTCAATAGAAAAAGAGAGCGGCAGACGGTTCTCTTCAATTACCTGAACCGCCCTTTGACTGATAAAGTTAGTGATTTCCGAAGCAGCCGGTCCTCCATCCGCAGCATTAAATTTTAAACCTCCATACTCCAGTGGGTTGTGGGAAGGGGTAAAATTGATGGAGAAAGCGGCTTTGAGCTGCAGCACTGAAGCGGACAGAACGCCTGTAGTGCTCTCTCCGGCAAAATATACTTTTATGCCCTCATCCGCTATAAGAGAAACTGCTATTTTCGCTAAGATTTCGTTTCCAAAACGATTATCATAACCAATAACGCATCCCTTTTGCCGAACCTCGTCAATGTCTTCAACCCCAAGAGCATGTGCCAGCGGACTGTTATGCTCCAGTTCCTTATACATTTCCAGAATGGCCAGAACCACTTGAGCAACAGATTTGCAAAAAAGATCTTTCCCCAGGAGACCTCGCCAGCCTGAAGTACCAAAACTTACCGGCGATTCGGGTTTACCGTTTTTTGTGACAATCTCCTGATAGACTTTCTCATAGAGTCGATCGATAGTTTGCTTGCGATCAGGAAAGGATTTATTTTTCGCGAGCTCAGCAATCACCCCCAAGTAGTTGCATGACTCAGGATGAGCCGACTCCAGCATTTGGTCAATTCTCTTTTGTAAATCTTTGGGTTGAGCCATCGCAATACCTCCTTTTCGGCCTTTCTCACAATCATCAAATACCAGCAGTAAGACGGTTCATCATTGTTCACAACTCATGAAAGATATCGTGTCTGATTGGTCTCTACTGGAATGCACCATGGCCTGTATTTATTTTTTATGTGTGGCTGTGCATTCCTCTATTCTTGAATAGTTCGGGCTTCTTCAATGAGCATAATGGGAATATCATCGCGTATTTCGTACTCGAGTCGACACGCTCCACAGCGCAGCCCATCCTGGTTTTCGTTAAGTACTACAGGACCTTTGCATTGAGGACATACAAGAATATCAAGCAAGTCTTTATTCAGCATAGTATCATCCATTTCAGGTAAAAATAGAGGTTGGTTTAGAAAGCTTCACCGTGTTTTCTACAGATAGAGTCAATAATTGTATTGATAAAAATGATGTAAATTAATATTGATTGACGGTTAGAAATTTCTTTAGCACCTTGTAATCAGTGAACGCGATATTGAGACCTGCATCATTTCAGATATTGTTGACTTTATCAACATTTTGTTGCTTAACTGCTCATTCTGTAACCGAAGTTTCAAATACCCCGGTCAGAATGATATCATGACGTTCTATCTTGTCGCGGAGAGATTACCTGATTATACCTTAAGAACCTAATGTAATTTCCTCCATGTTTTTTTCATCCGACTGCGCGATCGGATAGCATGTTTATATCAATTCGATGGATACATGCTACAACAATAGGTCTCGCTTGGCAGAGCTCATTAAAAAGGGTAACTATTAGAAATGTGGACGGTCATTGTATCAAATGGTACATTGACCTTCTCAGTAAACATATCACCTGAAAAGTATTCATAGCCGGATCAACATTACAATATACGCCGTATTTCGAGGACATATATGAAAAACAAAATAGGTTTTATTGGTGGCGGCCAAATGGCCGAAGCACTTATTAAAGGAATGCTTGCTGCTGAACTGTATAAAAGCGATGATATCTACCTTGTGGAACCAAACTCCATCCGGCGTGAACATATGGAATCCAGATACAGCCTGCACTGTTCTGACTCTCACGAGCAGTTCTGGGAAAAATGCGACATAGTGCTTATAGCAGTTAAGCCCCAGATCATGGCAGTAGTCCTTGAAGCCGCCAAACCATTCATCTCCAATAAGCATATTATCATAACCATTGCAGCGGGACTGCCTATAAACTTTTATGAAAGGTCCCTGGGAAGCAATGGTTTTAAAATCATCCGGGTAATGCCAAACACCCCTGCATTAATTCTCGAAGGAACCTCGGCAATATGCTGCAACAGCAACGTTACCGACAAGGAAATGGAAATTGCCGAGTCAATTTTTAATGCCGTAGGAATTTCCGTCCTGCTGGATGAAGTGTATCTAGATGCCGCAACCGGGCTCAGCGGCTCAGGTCCTGCATATGTCTTTTCTTTCATCGAGGCTCTGATAGATGCCGGAATTAAAGTCGGCCTGACCCGCTACACTGCGGAGACCATGGCAGTACAAACCGTACTTGGGGCCGCAAAACTGATGCAGAAAGAAAAAAAACACCCTGCAGTCCTTCGTTCAATGGTGACCTCACCAGGAGGAACCAGTATAGCCGCACATCATTTTCTCGAAAAAAAAGGTTTCGGGGGTATCGTAATGGATGCGGTGGAAATAGCCGTAAACCGATCAAAAGAACTCGGCAAACAATAGATGACCCACATTCCTTCACAGTTTCGTACACTGTCGAATTTCTCAGTTCGTACTGCTGGCATCATTACTAAATCAGACTATGCACCTGCCATCGAATTCGCTGGTGATTTACGCCGATGGCTTGAACAGAAAAAAGTAGCAGTCGATCTGAACAGCATCCATCCGGAACAGGATATTCTCGTGGTTCTGGGAGGCGACGGAACACTTTTACGCATAGCCGAGCAAGCCGCTCGGTATTCAATTCCGGTAATCGGCATCAATCTAGGCCACCTTGGTTTCCTGACGGAGTTGACACGAGAAGAAGCCAAAGAGAGTCTCGCTGCTATTCTCTCTGATTGCGTCAATGTGGAAAACCGACTTATGATAAAAGCATCATTGGAAACAGAGGGAAAAGCAACTATCATCGGTTATGCTTTAAATGATGTTGTCTTAAGTAAAAATGCCGACGACAGGATTCTCTATCTTTCCACCACAGCTAACGGGGAACTGATAACCACTTACAAAGCTGACGGCCTGATTTTTTCAACCCCGACCGGTTCAACGGCTTACAACCTATCGGCAGGAGGACCGCTTGTCTACCCTGGCCTTGCGTCCATTCTAGTTACGCCTATATGTCCCTTTATGCTTGGCAGCAGACCGATTCTACTGCCGGCTGAGATAACTATTGCAACCAGTATCGATCAAAAAAATTTCAATGAAAATGCCACTATTATAATTGACGGCAGGCCAACGGGTAAGATGGAGAAAAAACAGCGTTTATTAATAGAAAAGGCAGAACACCCTTTACAGCTGATCGTTCCTCCCCATCGAGATTATTTTTCCATTCTGCGCAATAAACTTCACTGGGGAATACAGCAAAGTCTCAAATAAAATGCAGTTACAGGGAAGCTATTTTTTCTTGATGCCGTATTTTTTCATTTTATACTGCAGCAGACTCTTGGTTATCCCCAGTTTATCAGCAGCCCGGGCCTGAACATAGCCGGTTTCGTCCAAGGCTCTATTCAGCATCTTTTCCTCCACGGAATAGAGGACATCGTTCAGCCCCACATTAGCAGGAATAAACTGGGAAAAATCCAATCCCTCGCTCCAGACAGAGTGCGATTCAACGCTGACTGATTCCGGCTGAACATCGTCTGCTGCTATCTCATTGCCGTCACAGAGAATCGCAGCTCTTTCAATTGTGTTTTCCAGTTCACGAACATTACCTTCCCACGGGAGTGTCAGGAGAAGGCGTAATGCATCAGGGGATATCCGGAGATCCTCCTTGCCAAGCCGTGCAGCAAACTTCTGGATAAAATAATCAACCAGCAAAGGCATATCGTCCATACGTTCTCGCAACGGCGGCAAGGTTACATGAATGACATTCAGCCTATAGAACAAATCCTCCCTGAAGTTGCCAAGCGCAACCTCTTCTTTAAGATCCTTGTTGGAAGCACTGATTATACGGACATCAACGGTAAGAGTTTTGGTACCCCCAACTCTTTCAAACGTCTTTTCCTGTAAAACCCGCAAAAGTTTAGATTGAAGGGCAAGAGGGATTTCACCGACCTCATCTAAAAAAATCGTACCGGTATTTGCCAGCTCAAAGCGTCCTTTACGCATTCCGACAGCTCCAGTAAAGGCGCCTTTCTCATGACCAAAAAGCTCACTTTCCAACAGATTATCTGATAAAGCAGCACAATTTACAGTGATAAAAGGTTGTGACTCTCGCGGACTGTTAAGGTGAATTGCTTTAGCAACAAGTTCTTTTCCCGTCCCGCTCTCTCCAGAGATAAGAACAGAAGCTGGTGTTGGTGCTACTTTCTCTATCAGTTCATAGACTTCAAGCATCTTGCTGTTTTTACCAACCATGCCTGAAAAATTGTTTTTCTGCCTTACCTCCTTACGCAACCTACTGTTTTCACACAATAAAGAGTAATGTTGAGCTGCCTTGTTAATATTGACAACAAGCTCATCATTGGAAAATGGCTTTGCAAGATAGCTGAAAGCACCAGCCTGCATGGCGGCTACTGCCTTTTCTACCTCAGCATATGCCGTTATTATAATGACGGGCAACGCAGTGTTGATTCTTTTGATCTCCTGCAAAAACATAACGCCGTCCATCTCAGGCATCTGCATATCCGTAATGACCAGATCGAGATCGACTTGACTGACAACTTTCAGTCCCTCTTTACCGCTGGGGGCAGTATACACTTCAAAGCCCTCCTCTCGGAGCAGCTCTGAAAGCACAATCAGATAGTTCGGCTCGTCATCAACAACCAGAATTGAATAATTCGACATGGGAATAGTATTCACGTTATAAAGGTAAAAAGATGCTTCTCCAATAGAGGAAGATCATTAAAATATTGGCACTCGAAAAGAAGTGCTGCACCATTTTTTCTGTACATGGGCGTATCAACCTACTGCTCTATACTGATTCTTCCATCTGTTCTTCATCTGCAGCAGAGCTTCAAACGGGACAAAGACATTCTTCCCTCCAGCCATATCCGTCCCTGGCCGTATGCTGCCATGATAATCGCTCCCGCCAGTTACAATCATGTCATATCTTTGAGCAATTTTCAGCAGCTTTTTCCTCACAGCAACCGAGTGAGTCGGATAGTACCCCTCAATTCCATCCAGTCCTATATCAACCAGGTCTCCGACTATTTGCGACATCTCAACAAATGACTGGGTTACCTGAGCAGGATGAGCGAGTACAGCCATTCCACCACTCTTCTTTATAAAATCTATAGCTTCAACTGCACTATAAACAAACCTGGATTCGTAGGCAACTGCTCCCTTTTTTAAATATTTCGAAAATGCTTCTTCCATGTTCTTTACAATCCCTTTACGGCACAGCAATCCGGCAATATGTGGTCTACCCGTTTGTCCCACTGGTGATGCTTCATTCATATCTTCGATACTTATATGAATTCCAAGTTTTTGCAGTTTTATTATTATCTTTTCATTTCTGTCCTTTCTTGCTTCCTGCAAAACTGTAACTTTATTATGCAGATTGGGATCATCATGATCAAACATATAACCGAGAAGGTGAAAATTCTTTTCACGATGAACAACGCTCACCTCAATTCCAGAGATAGCCTCAATGCCGCCATGAGCTGCAGTCGCTGCCAGACACTCAGGAACTCCGGCAATAGTGTCATGGTCGGTTATCGCCAAAGCCTTTAAGCCGCGTTTCAAAGCAAGATAAACCAATTCCGTCGGACTGTCAGTCCCATCGGAAAAATTAGAATGAATATGCAAATCTATTGACATGACTGAAACTTGCCTGAAACGAACGTAAAGATTGAGACACAAACACTGCTTTTACTCTGATTTATTTCTATTTGAAGAGTAAACGCCCTTTCTTTCACCTTGAAAAAAATATAATGCTTTTCCCCTATATTATACCAATAACCAGCCGATATAGAATTATCATTTCTGCAAATGAGATACCGGCAAATACCCCCGTGCAGATTTGAACAGTGACAGCCCGGGTATGAACCTTTTTCGAAGTCTAAGCATACACGGATCATATTGTAATACATATATTCGATATTTCGATGATTATTCCGAGGAAAAGCCAATGCGCTATTTTTTATTCTCTTTCATACTCTTATCTTTCCTATCTTCCTGCGGACGTATCCCAGAGCCGATAGGCTACAACTATTCAACTCAGGAAAAGATGCAGGCAGCTCATCACTGGAATGTTTTAGCTGAAGACATCTCTAATAAGATAAATAATGAATTAATTAGAAGTGACTTTTTTGAAACTGCGGTTTTCGTCAAAGAAACCTGCGGGGATGACAGCGAGCCCTGTTCGCGTGATATCACAACAGATTTCAATGAAGGGTTCAGAGATCTGCTTATCACCCGACTTGTGGATTTTGGCATACCGACCAGCGCCATACCGGATAGAGAAGCGATTACCATCAATTATAAGGTCCAGGTCGTGCATCACAATGCAAACAGGCTCAGGACATTGCGCCCCGGCCTGCTGACCTCACTTACGACCGCGGTGTCTGTTCTTCGCCATGCACCAGCAGAGATTATCGCGATAGCTCTTGCAAGTGGTGTGGACTACAGTAATGCCGCATACGCCAGAACAACAAACGTGGAGGCAATCGTGACAACTTCTATGGTTTTCAGAAACAGATACTTATTCAGATCCTCTGATATCTACTATATCAACAGTGCTGATTATCATCATTATAACAAAGATTTCAAAACTGCCAAAACCATACACCTGACAACTCCCTCCGGGATCTGATAGACGAGGAACTCTCATGACTCATTTTGGTACAGACTGCAGTTGGAATGCTGCATCAGTTTCAATACTACAAGCCGCACGTATCGGTGCCGCAATACTTATCCTTTTATGCAGCGGATGTGGTTCGTTGCACAATAAAATGGCAATCCTGCTGGGAGCAGAGCAAAATCTCATCGACATTTCCTATGAAATTGCTGAAAACCTTGAACGGCAGGCCTTTCCTCCACTGGTTCCGCGTCATCCGGAGCAGCCAATACTTACGACCACCTTCGTCAACAACAACGACCTCAGTCAAACATCACATTTCAGCCGAATCTTGCAGGAACATCTCACCTCGAGGTTTGTCCAGATGGGATACACAGTAAAAGAAGTCAAACTTCGCAACGAACTTGCCATTGAACCGCGGAGCGGTGAAAAGATGCTTTCCCGTAATATCATGGATATCAAACCGGCTCAACACGCTCAGGCCGTCGCTGTTGGCACCTATTCCATGACGTCCACTTCCATCTATATTTCGGCGAGAATGATTGATCCCTCCAACTCCTCCATACTATCTTCAGTTGATTACCGAATCATTATGGATGCAAATATTCAGGCAATGTTCGGCCTTACGCCTCAGAAGCATGATTCTGTTATAGACCCAATCAGTGAGCCAAAGCATTCTCTGATGACCCGCCTGCTCTACTGATTGATGTTATTTTCTTACCGAAGTGAAAGGGATTCCTCGTCGCGAATAGTGATTTTTCGTCCATCGACTTCGATCAATCCTTCTTCGGACATTTTTGCGAATATGCGCGAGAGCGTTTCCGGAATCGTTCCAAGCAGACTGGCAAGCTGTCCTTTGGATATCTCCAATTCAACCATATTTCCTCCGCCCTGCTCTTCCTGAAGGAAAAGTAAATATCCTGCCAGACGGGCAGGAACTTCCTTGAGCGACAGATCCTCGATCTGTTTTGTAAAGCTTCGCAACCGCATGGAAAGAACAGCCAGCATGTTCAACGCAATGGATGGATTTTTTTCTACCAGACCGACGAATCTTCCCCTTGGGAAAAAAAGCACTTTACTTGCAACCAGGCACTCAGCTGAGGCAGGAAAAGGACGCCCATGGAAAACCGGCACTTCACCAAAGGGCTCACCCGGTCCAAATATATGCAGGATATGCTCTTTACCATTAGGCGACATTTTATAAATCTTTACTTTTCCCGTCCCAATCAGATAAAAACCGTTGCATTCATCTCCTTCAAAAAATACATTCTCACCTTTTCCTAAGGATTTCTCAAAACTGATAGCGGCCAGATCCAGCAGCTGCTGATCCGGCAGGCCGTTAAAGAGCGAGCATATCCTTAAAATCTCTTTCTTATTCATTTCTTTACCTTGTATCTTCCGTGGTGAATTATGAAGTGGAAAAACCTTCCTCTATCTTTCAGGCTATGCTAAAACAATGCAGTAGTCATGAGGGTAATACCATGTGCTGATACTCAGGTAATTCCACATAATATTCAACTTGTCCATGATAATGACGTCCCCTTCCCGCAAAATCATACATATTGATATGGACGCATTTTTTGCCTCTGTCGAGCAACTCGACAATCCTCAACTGCGAAACAGACCTGTCATAGTCGGAGGAGATCCGCGAAAAAGAGGGGTAGTCGCTGCCTGCTCATATGAAGCTCGTTTTTTTGGGGTTCATTCTGCAATGTCCAGTGCCAAAGCGGCAGAGCTTTGTCCCGGAGCTATTTTCGCAAAACCGCGCATGGCACGTTACAAAGAAATCTCTGCTCATGTACTCTCTCTTTTTTCTGAATTCACCGACTTGATAGAGCCTCTTTCCATTGATGAAGCATTTCTCGATGTCACACTGAATAAGCTTGGCGAACCTTCGGCAACCAGGCTGGCTGAAGGCATCCGCAAACGAATTTTTAAAGAGACCGGCCTGACCGCTTCAGCTGGAGTTTCATACAATAAATTTTTAGCAAAAATTGCCTCCGACCTGGAAAAACCCGATGGTTTAAGTGTTATCATTCCGGAAAAAGCGCTCCGTTTTCTCGATGCTCTCCCTATCTCGAAATTCCACGGTGTCGGCAGAGTAACAGAGAAAAAAATGCTCCATTTGGGTATTCGTACAGGTAGAGACCTCCGACAATATACAAAAGAGGACCTCCTCCGGCATTTCGGTAAAAACGGAGCTTTTTTTCATGACATGGCATGCGGCCTTGATGATCGGCCTGTTCGCCCGAATAGAGTGCGCAAATCGATTGGGAGCGAAACTACTTTACAGCACGACAGCAAAGATACACACTATCTGTTAACAATCCTGCACCATCTCATTGAAAAAGTTGTAAATATACTCCTGCTGAAGGATTGCACAGCCTCTACTATAACGCTGAAGATACGCTATCACGATTTCAGCACCATAACACGCTCTATAACGGTATCTCCTCCAGTCTTCAGCGCGGAAGATGTTTTTACTCATATTCATCGACTTAAAAACACAACGGAACTCGGAAGAAAAAAAATCAGGCTCCTCGGAGTTACCCTCTCGAAGCTCTCCAGCAGGCAAGAGACAAAACCGGTGCAGCTGCTTTTACCATTTCCAAAAGACGAAAGAAAAAATCTGGAATATATAAAGTCGATACATCCTATATTATAAAGCATTCACCTCCGACGAAAAATCAACATTCGCTTTACAATATCTCCACAAAACAGCTGGGGTAAGTCTGCTACAGCATGTCTGCCTGGAGTTTTACAACAGTGGCAAAAAAAACAGTATGATTTACATTGATGGATGGTTAGAGTAGTCAATTTGGAAAAGAGGCAGTCAAGTTCCCTTATCAAACTGAAGAGTGTTGAATAACTTTATGAAAGACCTGATCAAATCGATTTTTACCATCCTCAAATACGGCGGCAAAGCTGTAACTATCTTCCGTAATATAATAATTAACACTTTGTTTTTTATATTATTTTTTACAATCCTAGTTTCCTATTTATCGAAAGAGGAGCAGAAAATTGAAAATGAAACCGCTCTTTTGCTGAACATCTCCGGAGATATCGTCGAAGAGCAGCAGGAAATAGACCCAATAGGTGAATTTCTTAACGATGTCATAGGTTTTACAAGTATCCCGGAAGAAACCCTGCTGCAGGACATACTTGATGCCATCAACAACGCGTCCCAGGATTCACACATAAAAGCACTGGTGCTCGACATGAGCAAGATGGGTAACAGCTCTTTTAATCAGATACATGATATTGGTAATGCTTTACAGAGTTTCAAGGCAAGCGGTAAAACAGTTATAGCGGCAGAAGATTTTTATTCACAGAACAAATACCTCCTGGCAAGTTACGCCGACAAAATATTTCTCAATCCGGCTGGACTGGTAGATCTGCACGGTTTAGGGTCATATCGTCTCTATTTTCATGATGCATTGGAAAAGTTGCAGGTCAATTATCATGTTTTTCGTGTAGGTGAGTATAAATCGGCTGTTGAACCACTCACACGCAACTCCATGTCCACAGAAGCACGTGCCCAAAACACCATCTGGCTCAATGCCTTGTGGCAGAATTATATCGATAATATTACAGCCAGGCGAGGGATCTCACCTGAGACAATAGATCTTTACACAAACTCGATCACGACTCTACTGACACGCTCTAACGGGGATACCGCACAACTCGCCCTAGATACCAACCTGGTGGACGGTCTCAAATCCCGTCATGAACTGCGATCCTATCTCGCTGAGATTACTTTTCCTTCGCCCACAAATGGCTTCCGTTATGTCCCTCTGAAAGACTACCTTAAAAAAATTCCGCGCTCGTATATCAATGAATCGTACTCAGGCAACCATGTCGGTATTATTATAGCCCAAGGAAACATTCTGCCGGGAGAACAACCGGCGGGTAGCATCGGCAGCGATTCACTTCTTCAGCTCCTCCGGGAAGCCCGCAACGACAGGACAATTAGGGCAGTCGTCCTTCGGATAAGCTCTGGGGGCGGTTCGGTCTTTGCATCTGAAATGATTCGCCGAGAACTGCAGGTTTTGAAAGACAGCGGGAAACCCTTTGTCGTCTCCATGGGGAGCATGGCAGCCTCCGGAGGCTATTGGATCGCCGCCGAAGCTGATGAAATCTTGGCATACCCCACAACCTTGACAGGTTCCATAGGTATTTTCGGGGCAATTCCTACTTTCGAGGACTCTCTTGCCGGTCTTGGCATCTATAATGACGGCGTTGGAACAACAAATCTGTCGTCAGGGCTGGATCTCACCCAGCCCCTCTCTCCTGAAATCCAAAAAAGCGTCCAGCTCAGCATAGAACATGGTTACAAAAAATTCCTCGATATCGTTTCTACCGGAAGGCAGCTCTCTTCGAACCAGCTTGATCGTGTTGCAGAAGGGCGAGTATTTGATGGAGTTACAGCACAGGAGCTTGGCCTTGTCGATAAAATTGGCAATCTTCAAGATGCCATTGAAGCAGCAGCCTCTCTTGCAAACCTGGAAAACTATTCAGCCCGATATATTAAAAACATGGATACGTTTTCCATGAAAGTTTTACGCCAAATCCAGGGAAAAATCGCAGCAGCCCTGGAAGGTAGCTCAAATGGGATATATTTTAAACAGCACATTCAGAATTTTACAGAATCTGCAGCCGATATCCTTCTTTTTAATGATCCTCGGGGGATATATGCTCACTGTATGATTAATCCTTTTTGAACACGATACACGTCTCTCAAGATACTGATCATCGGTATTGTTCATGATATCAAGTAGACCAGCATAATAACAGGCTCTGCCGGAACACAACTACAGTCAGGCATCATTTGAAAAGTAAACACGCCCTCTATATCAACCTTCTCCTCCTGGGTGCCTTGATACTCTGCATCATCCTGGCGACAGGAATGGGGTACCTGCAGATATCGCCTGCCGAAGTAGTCCGAATTCTCTTCAATTCCTTTTTTTCCGGCACCGTATCATCAAATATAAACGAAGTTTTCCCTCTTGTTGTTCTCGATGTCCGTCTGCCCCGGATCCTAGCGGCTGTCCTGGTTGGTGGTGGACTATCGGTTGCCGGCTGCGTCTTCCAGGCCATCCTTCTCAATCCTCTCGCAGATCCCTACACTCTGGGAATTTCCTCCGGCGCTGCCTTTGGTGCCGCAATTGCTCTTATATTAAGCATTTTCGGCATTCTTCTGCCGTTTTGGTTTTCAGTCCCTTTATTTGCCTTTCTAGGGGCACTGGCAACACTCTCAGCGGTATTTTATCTTGCCGCTGCTGACAACCGTCTTTCCTCAAATACGCTCATTCTTTCTGGAGTGATTATTTCCGCCATCCTTTCAGCAGGCATAGGCTTTATAAAATACTTAGCCGATGAAGATGTCAGCATCATAATTTTCTGGCTGATGGGGAGTCTTGTTGGTAAATCCTGGACCGATATTGTTCTTGTAAGCATCCTCTTCCTTCCTGCTTTCTGCATAATCATGTTTTTTTCCCGAGACCTGAACATTATGTCTCTAGGCACAAAGACATCTGACTCACTCGGCATTGAAACAGCCAGAGTAAGAAAAACTCTGTTAATCAGCGCTTCACTCATCACCGCAGCCTGCGTGTCAATATCTGGAATCATCGGTTTTGTCGGCTTAATAATTCCACACCTTTTCCGCCTTATGCTTGGGGCCGACAACAGGGTTTTACTGCCGGCTTCTTTTCTCGGCGGAGCCATGCTGCTGCTTTTTGCCGATACCATAACCAGAGCGATACTTCCTTCTGAAATACCAATAGGTGTTTTGACTTCACTGATTGGCGGCCCTTTCTTTTGCTATATATTTCGAAAAAAGCAGCTTGGACAGATCTGACCATGAGCATCGATCAATTATTCAATGTGAAAAACGGTACTTTTTCCTATGGCAGAGAAATCGTTTTTACCAACCTTTCCTTCCACTTGCGCCAAGGCGTCTTTTATGGCCTTATCGGGCCTAACGGCAGCGGAAAAAGTACATTGATTGATTTGCTCATGGGAACAAAGATTCTTCATTCTGGCTCGATCTCGTTTCGCTCCAGGGTTTTACAGAAATACAACAGAAGAGAACTGGCTCGCCATCTTGCTCTGGTGCCACAGCACTTTGTAATCGGATTTGATTTCAATGTATATGACATCGTTATGATGGGCAGGCATCCGCATATTCCGCGATTTTCAAGCCCAGCTGCCCACGACCTTGCCATAGTCGACGCTGTCCTCTCTCTTCTTGATATCCAGCATTTACAGGATCGACCGGTTGCCCATCTCTCCGGAGGGGAAAAGCAGCGGGTTATCGTCGCCAGGGCTCTTGCTCAGGAAACGGAGGTTGTTATGCTGGACGAGGCCACTTCAAGCCTTGACATCGAGCACACCCTGGAAATAATGCGTATTCTCCGAAAAAAAGTTAAAGGCTCTAAAATAACAGTCATTGCCGCCATCCACGACCTCAACCTTGCTTCGGCTTTTTGTGACGAATTTCTCGTTCTTAAAGATGGATCCCTCAGAGATGCCGGACCAGTTACCGACGTACTTACTCAAGAACTGCTGCACGATGTCTTCTCGGTTAATGCCACAGTTCTTCACCATAAAGGTTATCCGGCAATAGAGTTTGATATGCGCTAATCCTTGTTTCTCAGGGACATTGCGGCTGAAAGCCGCTTTCTCTCTGACTCCCTCGGCCTCCTCTGTCACAACGTGTCATAGATAAAAATTATTTGCACATTATCCAAATTATTTTCCACTCCTCGCCACAGTTATACTCCACACTCCATCCTTTCGTTTTCACACGTTAAAAGCACTGACAGTAGGTATTTTTACCTACACCAGAAGCAGTATTCCTACCTATTTACAAGGAAATAAATCATTGATAGAAAGTTTCGATACTGGGAAAACATCTAAATCATCAACTAGTGGATTGTGCTATGGCCAATAACATCAAAAAAAAACAAAGCAAAAAGAAACAGTTCCCCATCAAAAAACACGAGATTGACAACTCTATTCGTTTTATAGTTCCTATGCCCGGAAGGTCCAACCGACCAAATGGGGACTACCAGGTTCCTTACAAAAAGATTCACGCATTCTCTGCTTATTCCGGTGACTATCCACTGGAAGATTATCAGGCACAATTTCTGCTGGATCGAGAATACATTATAGATTGATGGAAGATTGATGGCTGCAAATGAAAACCACAACAGGGCAGATATCTTTTACCATGTAAACATCGATACATCCTGACATGAATTTTTCGATCGTCATACGGTGTTCTCAATACTGCTTGCTCTTGATCTCAGCGAAGCAGGCCGATAGAATATAACAATCCGAATACGGGAATGCACCTGCCAATTCCCCATCAGAAAACCCCCAAAGCCAGTGTCCTTTATTCCAGAGATCAAGTGCCTCTTTAATAACTGTGACGAGTGTGCCTGAAAGAAACAGCGCCTCCCAATAAACGCCGCCAAGCGTTAAAGTAAAAATTCCCCCCAAAAAAAAATTGGAGCTGAAGGTCCCATCTACAAAAATCAGCTGCCAATTCGACGTAATATCGATATTTTCCCAGCAACATCATCCGTTCACCTGTCTTCCATGCATAAACGTATTTCGATAATACAGATATTTGCGCGAAAACAATAGAACGCGTCTTAACATATTGCAATAAGCAAGAGTAAGGCATACTCATAGACTTATCAACCCTGACAGCATGGCCCTCATGGGCTGACGCAGTAAAAAACGCAATATTTCCAGCAAAATTATCCTTTAGCCTGGCACGAGACAGATTTGAGAGTTAGATTATGACAATACATCTGATCGAGTCATCAGCCGGTGTATATTTTTGGTCGGAAAATGATGGCAAAGTAACCATTTTTTTTGAAACCCAAAAATTATCAATCTCCAGTTATGGAGTGATTATTGATGGATACTTCAAGTTCAGAGCAATATTTCAAACCGAAAACGCACTATAATAAAAGTCGCGACTATGATATACCAATTGCTTTTTCTCAAAAAAGGAATCAAAAAAGTTGCAGGAATTATTGCAGCGGCCATTATTCTTTCCGGCTGCAGTTCCACAAAACTTGCCTACCGATACGCCGATTGGGGTATCCTCTTGTGGATAGGTGAATATATCCAGCTGACGGATACACAGAAAACTCAACTTGAAAGAGACATCCTTTCGCTCCAAGAATGGCACTGCAGCACAGAGTTGCCCCGCTACTCTGAATGGCTGGCGGAGCTGAAGCAGGACGTTCAGTCCAGCAATCTCCCTAAGGATAAGGTTTCCTATCATCAAGGACAGTTGTTCTCCTTTATTCCGCCGTTGGCAGACCAGATACAACCGGCAGCAACACATCTGTTGTCCAGCCTTTCCGACGAACAAATTCAAGCGCTCTCAGACAATATTGCCGAAAACCAGGCAGAACTCGAAGAAGAGTTTTTAGCGGAAAGCCCTGAACAAACCATGCAGGCTCGTGCCGCACGAGCTAAAAAGAGAATTGAACACTGGTTGGGTTCCCTGAATGACGACCAGACCACCACCCTGGAACAGTGGTCCTACAACCGTAGCCGACAGACTGAAATCTGGCTTGAAGGTCGACGCAAATGGCAACAGGCGCTGCTTGAAGTATTAGAACGAAGGAAAGATACAGGCTTTGACGGTAAGATTAAGTATCTGATCGATAACAACAATGAATTACGAGGGTCGGAATATCAGGATATGTTACTGGAAAGCCGGTCCTCATTGGCCACCCTGATGACAGATATACTTCAGGAAGCAGAAAAGCAGCAACTGAAACATTTGTTGGACAGAATCACTGCCCTGGAAAGTGATTTCAACGTTCTCAGCTGCACCGAAGAGAAAAATCCTGAGCAAACAGCTGACAATACTTATTCTGAAATCCCTTTACTCTCTCAGAGCTTGATTCTAGGCTTT
>JAZBNU010000043.1:0-5253 GCA_036350815.1 Desulfopila sp. | reverse complement strand
GGTCATCAAAGAGTATCAGGGGCTCAGTCTTAGCGGTGCTCCCCTTATAACCAGAGTGTCATCCGTCAGTGAAGCGCTTGGCGAAATTCGACGGAGAAAATATGACCTGGTCATCACGATGCCGTTTCTTCGAGGGATCAACGCTTTTGAGATCGGCTGTGAAATCAAGAAAATCAATCCAGCGTTGCCGGTTATTCTCATTGCCCATAATCTTCAAGCCGTTCAGCGTCCCCAAAAAAAGGAGTACCTTCGCGGTATCGACAACATCTTTTTATGGACAAGCGGAGCGGAACTCCTGGTTGCTCTGGTGAAAAACGTTGAAGACCATATCAATGTTTCCGCCGATACCGCTAAAGCAATGGTGCGGGTTATTATCTATGTGGAAGATTCACCTGCGGACAGATCTTTCTTTCTTCCCCTTATCTACAAAGAGGTTGTGTCTCAGACCCAGGCTGTCCTTAACGAAAGCCTCAATGAAAAACATCGCCTTCTGCGAATGCGTGCCAGACCGAAAGTGCTGCTTGCCACTTCATATGAAGAGGCACTTTCGCTCTATGAGACCTACAAACCATTTGTTTTCTGTATACTGTCAGATGCCAGGTTCTGCCGAGAAGGGCAGATAGACCCGGAAGCCGGGTTGAAGCTTTTATCATATGCTCGAGGACAAATACCGGATTTGCCCTTGCTGCTGCTTTCCCGGGAGTCTGAAAACAGAGAAAAGGCGGCATTGGTGCCTGCGGTATTTGTCGACAAGCTCTCAAACTCTATCAAAGACGAACTCCATGCATTTTTTCTCGAGCATCTCGGTTTTGGTGATTTTGTTTTCCGTACTCCCGATGGATTTGAAATAGGCAGGGCAGGGACCATCGGCGATTTTGAAAGAATGCTGCGACTTATTCCCGATGAATCTCTCCTGTATCATGCCGGCAGGAACCATTTTTCCACCTGGATAATGGCCCGGGCAGAAGTTGCAATGGCACGACGTCTTCATAAGGAAGCAGTAAACAATGTCAGTAACGTCTCGGAAGTGCGGCAGGATCTCATTGATAAAATTCATTCCCTGCGCAGAATGCGGCAGAAAGGTGTTGTTGTAAAATTCTCACCACAACGGTACGACCCCCGGGTGGTGGATTTTGTCAAAATAGGAGAAGGCCCTCTTGGCGGTAAAGCACGAGGCCTTGCCTTTATGTGGGCCAGGTTGCAGAATGAGCATGCCGCAGATTCCCTTCTAATCGACACGTTGGTTACCATTCCTAAAACCTGTGTAATTTCGGCTAACGGTTTTGAGACATTTGTCGCTGAAAACAGGTTGGCTTTTTCCGGTGAAATGAGTGATGAGGAGATTGAAGCGCGTTTTTTAAGAGCTCATTTGCCCGACTGGCTTGTTCAGGATCTCAAAATTTTTCTGGCAAAGTGCCAATTTCCTCTCTCTGTGCGCTCATCGAGCCTTCTGGAAGATGGACTGTATAAGCCTTTTGCCGGTCTTTACCGGACCTATTTTCTACCCAACAACAGCCCGGATCCCATGCGCAGGCTCGGAGAGCTGGAAAGTGCCATCAAGTTGATTTATGCTTCAACCTGGTTTGCCGGTCCGCAGGCCTTTGCCCGCAGTGCTGGAGGAAACAGAAGTGATGTTATGGCGATTGTGATTCAGCAGGTTGTGGGGCAGAACTATGGGGGGTTCTGGTATCCAGCCATATCGGGCGTAGCCCAGTCTCATAATTATTACCCGATTTTTGACATGAAAGCCGAGGAAGGTATTGCCCATATAGCTCTGGGGCTTGGGAAAACCGTGGTTGAAGGAGAAAAATCTCTGCGTTTTTCACCGTCCTATCCTGATAAGCTGATCCAGTTCTCTTCTGTTGAAGATGTTCTTGCCCATGGCCAGCGTCAATTTTACGCTCTCGATGTTTCTGAAAATTCAGAGTTTGTGCGGAGAAACTCAAATCTGGTGCTGCGTTCCGTAGAGGATGCAACCCGGGAATATCCAATACAGGCTTTGTCGTCAACGTATATAGCGAGCGAGGACCGGATTCGTGATGGCTTTATGCCGGGGATACATATCATGACCTTTGCGCCGATATTAAAATATGATATTTTCCCAATGGCACGCATTCTTACAGAGCTCCTGGAATTCGGCAAGGAGGGCATGGGCTGTGAGGTTGAAATAGAGTTTGCTATAGATCTGGGAGAAGATCCTGAAGAAGCAGCTTTTTATCTGCTTCAGATGAGACCTATGGTTACTGGAAGTGAGAGCAGTGATGTGCAGATAGAGGATGATGAGATTGATGAAGCTCTCTGCTATTCTCAGAAGAGCCTGGGGCATGGCCGCTTCAGTGATTTCCATGATATCATTTTTGTAAGACCGGATGCTTTTGATCCCGGGAAAACGGTTGAGATTGCCGGAGAGATAAGTGTATTAAACAGAAAGTTGGAAAAAGAATCACGACGCTACATTCTCATTGGACCTGGCAGGTGGGGATCTGCGGACCGTTGGCTGGGAATACCTGTGCAATGGCGGGATATTTCAGCTGTTGGCGTAATGGTAGAAATAAGGAACAAAATTCTACAGGCGGAACCGTCTCAGGGATCTCACTTTTTCCAGAATATCACCTCTCTGGGTATTCCGTATCTGACGATTACCGAAAAAAATGGTGCAAGGCAGAGCAGTACCACTGCGATGGAAAAGAGGAAAGACAGTATTCACTGGCACAGGCTGGAGCAGAGTGGCATAATGGAAAATATGAAATTCATCACCCATATACGAAGTGAAAAACCATTTACTGTGAAATGCAACGGTAGAAAATCTGAAAGTATAATCCAGTCAGCCGGATAATGCCGAGATGATGTTCAATGAACGACCAAGATAGAACGCATGTCTACTGAAATTTTGAACTGGATAGTGTCGGAGCTCGCTGGAAATCGACCGAAATGGAAAAAAGGAGAGAGTAATGGACAACATTATGAGTCAGATTAAGGAGAAAGACCCTGAGCAACGAGAATTTCACCAGGCGGTAGAGGAAGTGCTGGAATCGGTTAAACCGGTTCTGGACAGGAATATCGAATACCGGCAACTGGCTGTTCTTGAACGGATCACCGAGCCGGAAAGAGTAATTCTCTTCCGTGTTCCCTGGATGGATGATCAGGGCCGCGTTCATGTCAATAGAGGTTTTCGAGTGGAAATGAACAGCGCGCTTGGACCGTATAAAGGCGGACTTCGCTTTCACCCGTCGGTGAATCTGGGAATAATGAAATTCCTTGCATTTGAACAGGTCTTTAAAAATTCTTTAACGACCCTGGCAATGGGGGGAGGAAAAGGAGGATCCGATTTTAACCCTAAAGGAAAGTCGGACAATGAAGTCATGCGCTTTTGCCAGTCCTTTATGGCTGAGCTCTACAGGCATATTGGGCCCAACACTGATGTTCCTGCAGGAGACATCGGAGTAGGGGCCCGAGAAATCGGTTATCTTTTCGGCATGTATAAAAAGCTGCGCAACGAATTTACCGGAGTATTGACCGGAAAAAGCCTGGCGTGGGGCGGCAGCCTGATTCGACCTGAAGCAACCGGATACGGCAATGTTTATTTTGCCGCAGAAATGTTGGCTGAGAACGGTGAGACGTTTTACGGCAAGGTCTGTCTGGTGTCCGGCTCAGGCAATGTGGCGCAGTTTACCTCAGAGAAACTTATGGAACTGGGTGCCAAAGTTGTGACATTGTCTGACTCTTCTGGGTATATTTATGATGAAGCAGGTCTGGACAGTGATAAGCTAGCCTATGTGAAACTGCTTAAAAACATCAGGCGGGGCAGGATAAGCGAGTATGCTGAAAAATACAGCGAGGCGGTATATATCCCTGTTGATGGAGAACTACAGTATAATCCTTTGTGGAACCACAAGGCAGACTGTGCCTTTCCCTGTGCGACGGAAAACGAGATTAATGTCCACGATGCTTCACATATGGTAAATAATGGAGTGAGACTCGTCAGTGAAGGTGCCAATATGCCGTCTACTCCTGAGGCTGTCGATGTTTTCCTAGATGCAAAAATGCTCTACGGGCCCGGCAAGGCAGCCAATGCCGGCGGTGTTGCAGTTTCTGGTCTTGAGATGTCACAAAACTCAATGCGTCTTTCGTGGCCGCGAGACGAAGTAGATGACAGGTTGAAACTTATTATGAAAGCAATCCATAAGACGTGTCTCCAGGCTGGTGAGGATTATGGGGTAAAGGGCAATTATGTTGCCGGGGCCAATATTGCCGGATTTGTCAAAGTAGTCAATGCCATGCTTGACCAGGGACTGGTCTAGCAATATGATATAGGCATGAGGGTAGTGTTGTTTCAGTTTAATCCGAGACAGCCGGGATAGTGTAAGTCCCTGCAGGATGGGAAAGATCTCTTTGCATCCTGCAGTACACTTGGGAGTTATGTGCTCGAATACATCGAAATATTATCTAATTTGTAAAATCGACACAATGTCCATTGATAAATCCGAGTTAACAGCTTTTGAATGGAAGGACAATGTCAAAGTATGATCAGGAATGCGCGCGTGAATTTGCGGCTTTAAAAAAGAGAGTTGATAAATATTTTATAGATGTCACGGTGGGGTGCCCTTATAACTTGCCGTATCCCGCCACATTTTATCAAGGCCTTTTCGGTCCACTGTCAGACCGTATGATGGAGCTGTTTCTCGCTGCCGGGTATCGAAGAAACGGCAATTCCCTTTATGCCATGCACTGCAGGAACTGCGATGCATGTGTGCCTATACGACTGCATCCCAGACGTTTTAAGCCCAACAGAAACCAGAAAAGGATTTGGAGAAAAAATAAGGATGTCGATGTCAGTATTTCTCTCATCAAACCCACCAGGGAAAAGCTTGATCTCTGCGATGATTTTCTTGACAGACGTTATCCGTACGAAGGAAATACCGCAGAGGCATATTACTCTGGTTTCTTCCTCAATAAAATAACCTCAACCTTCGAAATCCGCTATAGAACCGCAGGACGCCTGATTGGTAATGGTGTGATAGACATTGGAACAAACTGGCTGAATGCGGTATATTTCTTTTTTGATGAAAAGGAAGCAAAGCGGAGTCCTGGTATCTTTAATATTCTTACAATGATTAATTTCTGCCTTAATAAGAATATTGAATATCTCTATCTGGGCTATGCCATCGACGAGGTGTCTGCCATGAATTATAAGAAATCATTTCGGCCATATTTCCTCTACCGCAATCAGCGCTGGATCGAAGGATCTTGAAT
>JAZBNU010000042.1:0-5985 GCA_036350815.1 Desulfopila sp. | reverse complement strand
CTTGTTCTCAGCAGAAACCAGCTTCTTCAGACAATCGGAGCGGAGGACTACCGCAACGCAGAAACTGTAGGACAAAGAATTGATTTAATTACTTCAGAGCTTCAGGAAGCAATAATGCTTACCCGAATGCAGCCTATCGGTAACGTCTTCAATAAATTTCCCCGCGTTGTCAGAGACCTTGCAGGGAAACTCAAGAAAAAAATTGATCTGACAATTGTCGGCAAAGATGTCGAACTCGACAAAACAATTATTGAGTCAATCAATGACCCGCTGACTCATTTGGTGCGAAACTCCGTAGATCATGGCATTGAAATGCCTGACGAGAGAAAAAAGAAAGGCAAATCTGAAGTCGGCCTGGTCATTTTAAAAGCATACCATGAAGCAGGTCAGGTTGTTATAGAGATCAGCGACGATGGTAAGGGACTTGATGGTGAAGCTCTTGCTGCAAGCGCTATAAGTAAAGGACTACTTACTTCCGAACAGGTCCAGGTGATGTCGGATAAAGAAAAGGTTAACCTGATCTTTCTGCCTGGTTTCTCGACAGCTAAAAAAGTAACCGACGTATCAGGCCGTGGTGTTGGGATGGATGTTGTTAAAACCAATCTTGACAAACTCGGCGGACACGTCGACATTATTTCTGAAGTCGGCAACGGTACAACTATCTCTATCAAGTTGCCATTGACACTTGCCATAATACCTTGCCAGATTATCATGACCGGAGGAGAAAGATACGCCATTCCTCAGGTTAACCTCGAAGAACTTCTCCGTATTCCTGCCGGACAGGTCAAGGAAAGAGTGGAAAGAGTCGGAGACGCAGAGGTTGTCAGACTCCGTGGCAACCTTCTCCCCCTGATAAGGCTTGCAGATATAATCGGCATCGAAAGAACGTTCTACGATGACAAAGAAGGCACAATAAAACCTGACAGGCGCAAGATGATTTCTGACAGGAGAAGTCAGGAGCATCCTACTTTTAGACAGAATACTCAAAAAAATGATGTCAGACCAGACACTGCTGAAGAGACTTCCGGCCGTAATGGAAAAGATAGAAGGTACGCGGCATCCAGCGCTCTTAATATCGTCGTTGTCTCTACCGGCGCTATGAAATACGGTCTTATTGTTGACAGGCTTCAGGACTCTGAAGAAATAGTCATCAAACCCCTTGGCCGACACCTGCAACAGTGTAAGGGCTACGCCGGGGCTACCATCATGGGTGATGGTCGAATCGCCCTCATCCTGGATGTCAGCAATCTTGCTCGAATGGCAAATCTGACGTCAATAGACGGTTCAGACCGAGCTGCTGAGGTTGCTCAAGCACAGGAAGACATAATACGTGCCAAAAAAGACAAGCAGTCTCTCCTTATTTTCAGAAGCTCTGAAACTGAGCAGTTTGCTGTACCACTGAACCAGGTCGAACGGATTGAAAAAATCAAAAGATCAGACATTGAGGAACTCGGCGGCAAGAGAGTAATGCAGTACCGAGGCGGCAGCCTCTCTCTCCTCGCAATAGACGATGTGGCCATGGTTCAGCCTCTTGCCGACCATGACAATCTTCTTGTCATCGTCTTCAATATCCGCAAGCGTCCTGTCGGTCTTTTAGCTATCGGCCCGATTGATGCCATCGAAATCGCGGTTGAAATTGATGATGTAACCCTTCATCAAACCGGCATAATGGGTTCAGCGATCATCTCAAAACACACTACCATGCTTGTGAATGTTTTTGAAATAGTTCAGACGATATTCCCTGACTGGTTCGCTGATCAGGTTGTTTTCGAAGCTGATGAATCTGCCGACCTCAACCCGCCTTTGCTCCTGATAGCTGAAGATTCCAATTTTTTCAGAAATCAGGTCAAAGGCTATATGACTGAAGCAGGGTATGAAGTGCTTGAAGCAGAGGACGGACAAATTGCCTGGGACCTCCTTCAGGAACACGCTGAAGAAATTACGATGGTAGTTACTGATATTGAAATGCCCAATATGAATGGATTTGAATTGACCGAAAAAATCAAAACAGATCCACGCTACAACAAGATCCCGGTTATAGCTTTGACTACTCTTGCAGGTGAAGAGGATGTTGCCAAAGGAAAGGCCGTCGGAGTAGACGAATATCACATCAAACTTGACAAGGAAAGACTCATGGCGAGTGTCCACGATTATGTAAAGCGGTTCCATTAATCTGGATGACTCATGAGCAATGTATTAAACCAGCATAAACTAAATTACGGGAATCGCTGCAGGGAAAGAAGATCTGCTTGCTCATCGCAGAGTAGTTTTCCCGGCAGCGCACCTCTTCTCACTCATATTATGATGGAATAGTAATCATGACTACTAAAAACTCCGTTGAACTTGCAACTTTTTATGTAGGTAACGCACTGTGTGGTATGGATATCCTTAAAATTCAGGAAATTAACAAAATCATGCAGATGACCAAGGTTCCTCAAGCGCCGGAATATGTATTGGGGATTTTGAATCTCCGTGGCCAGATTATTACCATTATAGATCTTGGCAAAAAACTAGGGCTTGGCGAAACAGATCTCTCCCAGGATCCTCGCAACATAATCGTTAACTCTTCCGGAGGCCATGTCGGTCTGCTCGTCCGGCAAATAAGTGATGTGGTGGAAGCAGATATGGACAAAAAAGAACGACCTCCCGCGAATATGGGAGGGATACAGGGAGAGTTTTTTACCGGAGTCTTCAAAACAGAAAAAAATCTCATAGGCATCCTTAATGTCGATAAAGTTTTAAGCATAGAAGATTAAATGATATCAAGAAAATTACGTGTCCTTGTTGTCGATGACACAATAGTCTATAGGAAAGCCGTTTCCGATATAATGGAAGAGCTGCCGGAGGTTGAGCTTGTAGGTGTTGCCCACAACGGCAAAATTGCCATGTCGAAGATTCGCACTCTTAAGCCCGACCTGCTCACACTCGATATCGAAATGCCCGTTATGAATGGGCTGGAAGTTCTCGCCGAAATACAAAAAGACAATCTTCAGGTTGGTGCCATAATGCTCTCTACCCTTACATCTGAAGGTGGAGACATGACTCTTCGAGCATTGGAACTCGGCGCTTTTGATTTTATCCTTAAACCCCAAAGCAAAACCCAGCAGGAAGGCAAGAGGAAGATCAAAGAACTTATATACCCGATGATCAAGGCCTACCTTGCCAGATCGAAGCCTGCACCGTTACTGTATCGCAAACCCGGCACCCCCATATCCCGGCCAGCAGCCCTTAAAGAACCATATACAAAAACGGATAAGACAACCTCTCCAGCCATATCAACTTCGTTGAAATCGAGCCATAGGGGACGATCGGAAATTGTCACCATCGGGGTATCGACAGGAGGGCCTAACGCCTTAAGCCAAGTACTGCCAAAACTTCCGGCAAATATTGGTGTGCCTATCGTCATAGTTCAACACATGCCTCCTGTGTTTACCAAATCTCTCGCCTCCAGCCTGGATAAGAAATGCGCCCTTACCGTAAAAGAGGCTGTTGACCGTGAGACACTGCAAAAGAATACAATATATATAGCTCCCGGCGGCAAACAGATGAAACTCATTGCCAGTGCAGATGGATATAATCGTCAGATTAAAATCACCAATGATCCGCCTGAAAACTCCTGCAAGCCATCGGTAGACTATCTCTTTCGCTCTATAGCAGATTATTACGTTGGCAGGTCGACCGCCGTCATTATGACGGGAATGGGATACGATGGTACAAAAGGTCTCGAAGTATTAAAAAATAAAGGGTGTTTTGTTATCGCCCAAAACGAAAAAACCTGTGTTGTGTATGGAATGCCAAAAATTCCTATAGAAAGCGGACTTGCAGATATAGTAGCCCCGTTAGATAAAATTGCAGATGAGATACTGAAAAGTCTCAAATAGAAAATACACAACCCCTTTCGAGAAAGACGTACTATAATGATAAAAATCACCCCCAGCGAGATTAAAACTATATCACAATATATATATGATATATCTGGTATATTTCTCGATCATAACAAAACGTATCTCTTTGAGACTCGATTAAGTTCAGTTGCTGAACAGTCAGGATGCAAATCGTATCAGGAACTGTATAACAAGGCGAAGGGAGATCGTTCCAAGGAGATAGAAAGAAAAATTATTGATGCAATTTCTACAAATGAAACCTTGTTTTTCCGGGATAAAGGCCCTTTTGAGCTTCTCCAGCATAAACTTTTACCGGAAATAATCGATGCCAGAACCCCGAAATCAGGTAGTCTTAAAACAAATATAAAAATATGGAGTGCGGCTGCTTCAACCGGACAGGAACTGTATTCAATTGCCATTATAATCAAAGAACTTATTCCAAATCTTTCCCGCTACAGTATCCAGCTTCTTGGAACGGATATTTCAGACAATGCTATTTCTCAAGCAAGTTATGGTAAATACAATAAATTTGAAATAGAAAGAGGACTTCCACAGGCGCAATTACGAAAATACTTTACTGCTTTAGGGGATTTTTGGAAAATCAAAGATGAAATACGATCAATGGTTACCTTTCGCAAAATGAACCTTATGATGCCATTCACCGGACTTGGCAAATTTGATATTATTTTCTGCCGCAACGTAGCTATCTATTTTACAGTCCCGGACCGGAAAAAACTCTTCGCCAAAATAGCTGATACCCTGAATGATGATGGGTTTTTAGTTATCGGCTCCACCGAATCATTAACAGGGATTTGTCCTAGATTTGTCCCCAAGAGGCATCTGCGGTCAATTTTTTACCAGAAGAAATAAGGAGGAGGCTCCTCATGAATACTTTATCAATTCTTGTTGTCGATGATGACCCGGTAATCAGAAAATTACTGGAGCAACGCCTCAAAAAAGCCGGTTACAGTGTAGACGTAGCCGAAGACGGTTATAAAGCAGAAAAATTGCTGCAAAAGAGACGATATGATGTGATACTCACAGACCTTATGATGCCGGGTGGCATCGGCGGAATAGAGGTCTTAGAGATTGCCAAAGAAATTGATCAAAATGTCGAAGTTATTCTCATCACTGCTCATTCATCAGTAGATACCGCTGTTGCCGCTATGAAGAAAGGAGCTATAGACTATCTTGAAAAACCTATCAATTTTGACGAACTCTTTTTGCGCATTGAAAAGATAGTCAATGTAAAATCTATTATGCGCAACGCATTAGATATTCATGAAGCCATGGGCACAACGGAACAGGCAGCTTCGCGAACAATACAGGACCTTGAAGTAATTGCTGCCAAACTGCAGCAACGTCTCGATTTGGTAGAAAATGAATTACGCGACAGTACCAAAGACCCAGAGTCTCGCATTGCTGCTTCCCTGGATATTCTGGCCGGCTTCTAAAATATATCCGACAACGAAACCCGAGAGGACCACAAGGATTAAATACCGGATCATTTATTCTTGAGCCTTTTCCATTGCCATGGAGCGACAGCATCACCACTCCCCCATAAGCCGGTTTTTGCCAGTTTTGCGTTTTCCTCAAGCTTCTTCCATGAACTGCAGATTTTCTCCTTGCAGAAATAAACATGAACCCATGCGTAACCATCTTTTACTAATTCTCGATTAACGCACTTTCCGTGAAGAAATATTCTTGCGACCAGTCTGCCGTACGTGTCTCTATAGAGAGGCTCCACCTCGATCTGACGATGATACAGAATAGACTTCAAATATTTTTTTGCCTCCAATGAAAACGGCTGGTCCCATTCCGGCGTATCTATTCCCCACAAGCGAATACGTTGCCGAGCACGCCCTTCAACAACCTCAAAAGTATCGCCGTCAAGGATTTTTATAACAAAGGCGGGATATCGAGAGCGACTGTTTTGACCTGCTTCCGAGGAGATAGGCAAAACACTGGTGATGAAGAGAAATACGCATATGAATGTTATCTGTCGCATAGCAGTGTCACACTGCTTTTTCTACTGTGGTACTGTAAAGATATATTCCTTTTTTTAATTCATATGATATAGTTAACACCAAAAGACAAATTT
>JAZBNU010000041.1:0-4975 GCA_036350815.1 Desulfopila sp. | reverse complement strand
CCAGACAGCCATACGAGTTCACCGCCCAAACTGGCAAATGGGTCCATCAAATCACCCAGGAGGGCCTCTTGGACCCGGACTGTCGGACACACCTTCCACCAGGTATTCATCGGCTGGGAGCGATTGAGGGGAATGTGGACAAGTTGGTTGTGAGACGGCTCAAAGGTCGAGGAAGGAGTTGGAGCCTGGATGGAGCTAAAGCCATGCTAGCCGTTTGCCGTCATAAGGACAAAATGAAGCAAGGTGCCTTTAAACCTTTTGAAAAACCGCCAGTAGAAAAGCTTCGAAAAGCCAATAAGGATGATAATAGCGAATGGTTGCAGGCAGGTGTCCCATCGCTTTATTCTTGCCATAAAAATCGGCCATGGGCAAAAATATTGCGAGATAGAATACATCCGTCGGGTGTTCTCTGATTTGTGTATATATGCCATTCCTTGACAGAAACCACATATCCTAAATGCCTTGACAGGATATTAAATCAGGTGTATATATGTTTATGAATTAACCATTATTATCATTACGAATTGGATTGCAGGGGACATCCTCGTAAATACACTAAGAAACCGTGATGGGGCTGTCGAATACGAACACTAATAATATTAATGGGTTACCCGAAAAACATGCATATTAAAAACCAAATACATGATTCTTAAAAGGAGCAACATCGAAATATTTCCGTATAGCTTCCAAAAAAGATGAAAAAAAGGAGCTAATTGAGTCCCTTTTCTCCTCGTCTCAGTACTTATCGGATCTTTTGGGTCGTTTTCATCACTCTGTAACGCTGAATCCGTCCCATTTGCCTGATATTGGAAGCGATTTGGGTGTTGTCCACCCGCTGTTGGCCGGTTTTGATCTGAAAAGCTTTGATTTGTTCATTTGTCCAACCATGGCCTGCTTTCAGAAATTCAAGACTGACCAGGACGTTCATGGGAATATTGGGCCGTGAGGGACAATCTGCATACAAAACTGTAAATGGAGATTTGGCTATGCGGTAGAAAAAGTATTCTCAAAAGGTCCAAAATGCATGCTGCCTTGATCTCTTTTTACAATTTCTCAGCTAGTTCGTCTGTGTGGCTGATTAGGGATATTTGGAAATGTGAATTATTTTTCTTGCGCATACAATACATTTAGAGGATATTCAAGCAAGAATTAGTTGTTGTTTCAATGGATTAAATCATTGGATCAAGGAAAGGATTATTATGAAAAACCAATCTCGATTGTCTCTTCTCCTTGCATTTTGTTATATCTTTTTCATAATAACGGCTTGTGTGGATGAAACAACACCAACTAGATTACCTGTCAATCCCACCAAAGAACCAACATCAAAGCCAGTAACTGTCACCCCCACAGTGCAACTTGAACTGAGTCTTTCTGGGATGTGGAGGGTGAATGAAATCTCTTTCGATCAAACCATCAAGCGGACCTTTATAGTAGAAATTGAACACGAAGGAAAAGAGCTTCAAATTTTGAAGGATGGAGATGAAGTTGTTAGCTGCACAGTGAATGAAGAAAAATTGGACTGCACAAATTGGGAAGCTTATGGATTTAATACCATTTACATAGAAAATTCTACAAGCATGTATTCGGAACTCCCGTTGGTGGAATCAGTCAACAAACTAGATTTCATAAAACTGGATTAATAATCATCTCTAAAATGAAAGCATTTATGATGTCAAAACAAAGGAGAAATAGGTCATGACCAGCAAAAAAAAGACAAAATTATGGAATAAAATCATTATCTTAATCATCACTGCCTTAGTCATTTTCACTTTCACATCTCAGGAAAGTGGCTTTGCAGCAAGGCTGTATACCGAAGGTGTCCAAGAAAATTCATCCAACAAACTACAAGGAGAGCAGGGAAGGATTAAACGTGTTAAAGCTACCCTGGATGAGATCATTCTAGAAACGCAGATTGAGGATTTATCTTTTTTTGAAAGGGAGGTGGATGGTCTTGTGTTCACGCAACTCTCTTTGCCTTTCAGCGGTATAACTGAAGAAATTGGCAAACCAGAATTACCAAGTTTTGGCCAGTTCTTCGCCGTTCCAAACGGAGCCCAGATGAAGGTAGAAGTGTTAGAAGTAGAGTACGAAACGATCCCAGATGTGCTCGTTTACCCAACACAGGAACCTCTACCTGATTGTGCTACAATGGATGAGAACGGACAGGATGCTCGCCCATTTGCGTTTGACAGAGATTTTTATGCGTTGGAGGTTGATTACCCTGGTCAGGTCATAACGGTCGACCCTGTTACAAGCATCCGAGGCGTGCATGCATCTGTTGCCCATTTCTTTCCCGTGCAGTATAACCCGAGGCTCAAAGAACTCACTGTATATTCATACATCAAAGTACGAATTTCTTTTACTGGTGGAAGCCGAAGCATTGGCGACCTTTCTAAGAGAGCTAAAGCTTTCGAAGGTATCTACAGCAACCTACTGATTAATTATGACAGCCTAGAACAGGTGGATTTCAAAGCCATTAATGCGGAAAATCGGGGTGGAAGTGGTGTGCAATTTCTGATTATTACCGCCCCAGATTTTGAGACAGCAGCTAATTTATTGGCGGCACATCGCCAAACTCAGGGTATCACCACCGTGGTTGTGACAACAGATGTAACTGGCAGTACTTCGAGTAATATTCAGGAATATATAAAGAATGCGTATGACACTTGGGATGTGCCTTTGGAGTATGTATTGCTTTTGGGAGATGCAGAATATATACCTACCAATTACATCACAGGGCACCCCTACCACGATGACGAACTGATTGGCACCGATTTGTATTATGCCACGGTTGATGGCACAGATTATGATGCTGATATCCTTTTAGGGCGCATTTCTGTAGATAGTTCAACTCAGGCAACCGATCGCATCAACCGCATTATTAATTATCCCGCAGCAGGTACGCACTATGACAAAATTGCCTTAGCTGCCTATTTCCAAGATTATAACAATTACGACGGTTACGAAGACCGTCGATTTGTCTTAACCTCTGAGGAGATCAGAGATTATTTACTCACACAGAGCTATGATGTGCAGCGAATATACAATACAGACAGCGATGTGACCCCGACCAACTGGTCTACAACTTATGGCGATGGAAGTCCAATCCCGGCTGAATTGCTACGCTCAAACGGTTTTGCCTGGGATGGGGATGCAGCAGACATTACAAGCAAGGTCAATGATGGTGTACTTATCCTACAGCATCGAGACCATGGGGCAAGATGGGGGTGGGGCGATCCTTATTACACTGATTCGAATGTCAACGCCTTAACCAATGGGGATAAGCAGCCGGTTGTTTTCAGTATGAACTGTCAGACTGGATGGTTTGATAACGAAACCGATGAAAATTCTGGTACTACTGCTTCAACTTCCATTTTCAGTGAGGCCTGGGAAAGGAATCCAAATGGCGGAGCGGTGGGCATTGTTGCCGCTACACGGGTATCCTACAGCGGCTATAACGACTACTTGACTTTAGGGATGTACGATGCAATCTGGCCCAACTTTCTGCCTTATAACAACACCAGCTTCGATCGACCGGAATACCGTGTGAGTGCTGTTCTCAATTACGGTAAACTGGCAATGCGGACGCTTTGGTCTGGCTCGAGCACATATAATTTAATCGAAACAGAGATGTTCCATTATTTTGGAGACCCGACCATGTACCTAGGTGAATTTGGTCCATCTCAACCTCTACAAAATAAAACGTTCCTTCCACTCGTGATGCAAGGTCTAAGTGCAGGCTTCGATTCTCAATTTAATGGAGATGCGGATGGCTGGATTGCTCACTCCGGCTCTTGGTATTACGACGATAATTATTTATGGACTGAAGGGATAATAGGGACTTCTTCATCTGTAAGCTATACTGAGGACTTTACGAACTTTGATTATCAAGTGCGGATGTGGCGCTATGGTAATGATGGTGATGCAAATCGAATTATGGTTCGTGGTCTGCCAGATCCTTTATTCAGCTATAATCATTGGAACTGCAGCTATTTCTTTCAATATTCAAGAAATGGTACATTTTCAATTTGGAAGGAACTCTCAGATGGATCAGTGACTGCACTTCAGGACTGGGTGATGAGTTCTGCCATCAATACAGGGGATGCTTGGAATACATTACGCGTTGTTGGAAATGGCAGCAATCTCTATTTTTATATTAATGATAGCTTAGTGTGGTCAGGGACTGACTCATCATTATCTTCAGGCCGTGTGGGCATTGGCATGTACAGAGGAGATGATGGTGTTGAAGATGATGTGCTATACATTGATTGGGCAACATTAACCACCAGTTCTGTGATAACCGAAATCGCCGATAAAATTAGCCCTGAGCAGCAAATTCTCAATGATGAAGCCAATAGAACCAGGAGTACGAATATAGATAGCTGCGATATTGTTCCGTAATCAATCTGAAATATTTGTTCTTAACCAAGGATTCGAAGGTAAGATACACAGCAACTTCTTACCTTCGAATTCTTTTTTCATAAGATTTTTATGGGAAAACTTCACTGTATATAACAACTTTTCAAGGCTGAAGTAGTACATATATAATAATTTTCTCTGTTTATTAAACAAAATCATTTCCATTCTCAAGTTACCTTAATCCCAAAATTTGACATCTTTCCCACAGCCTCTCCCCTTGCCGGGTATAATGACTGTTTGCACACCGCACTAATGTTATAAATAAAACATTTGTGCTATAATACAACGAATGAGCGAACAACTTATGATAATGGCACGTGAAAATTTACGCGTGGTGGGGGCACGCGAACACAACTTAAAAAATATCACCGTTGAGATCCCCCGCGACAAGCTGGTGGTGATCACCGGCTTATCCGGCTCCGGGAAGAGCTCCCTGGCCTTCGATACCATCTTTGCCGAGGGGCAGCGGCGTTACGTCGAGTCCCTCTCAGCCTACGCCCGGCAGTTCCTGGGGCAGATGAACAAACCCGATGTGGACGCTATCGAAGGGCTCTCT
>JAZBNU010000040.1:0-3747 GCA_036350815.1 Desulfopila sp. | reverse complement strand
TTCCAAATAAAAGGCGAAATCCTCCGCTCCCAGAGATGGAGAATAGTTCCTACGGACATTTTCTTCACCAACAACTCCAGCAGCGGTCACAGCCACGTAATCACAGCATTTCCTGTCGTTTTCAAGCAGCGGATATCCGCCATAGAACTCCACGACAGCTTCTGCTCCATATGCTTCCGCTGTTTTGATGACGACGTCCTGTACGCGCTTTTCGAGAAAATCTCGAGTTGCGTTGGAAAGCGCCCTCAAAGTACCTTCAAGATGAACTTCCGCTGGTATGACATTGGGTGCCCTGGCCCCTTCGAATTTCGGAATCGAGATCACGGCAGCCTCCATGGGGTTGACATTGCGTGACACTATTGTATGTATAGCGCAAACAACATGACAGGCGGCAAGTACCGTGTCAACCCCCTTGTGCGGCATGGCTGCGTGAGTTCCTCGACCGGTTATTGTAATGGAAAAATACCGCGAAGAGGCCATCATCGGCCCATAACGCAGACCGACCTGACCGAAAGGAAGAGAAGGGGTACCATGCAGAGCAAAGACAGCGCGCGGCTCCGGGTCGACAAGGACTCCATCCTTAATCATCTCCTGGGCCCCGGCAGCATTTTCCTCTCCTGGTTGAAAAATAAACTTAACAGGCCCCGGCAGGGTTTCCTGAAGTTTCCCAAGAATCATAGCAGCCCCAACCAAACAGGCAACGTGGCCATCATGACCGCAGGCATGCATCAGCCCATTTTTCTGTGAGGCATGGGCGAAGCTGTTTTCTTCCTGAAGCCGCAGGCAGTCCATGTCCGCGCGAAGAGCAAGGCAAGGCCCGCTCTTCTCCCTGCCGAGCAGAGCCACCACACCTGTTTTCCCTACCCCTCTCCGTATTTCCATCCCGGGTATCTTTTCCAGATGGCCGACAATAGCCGCAGCTGTCTCAAACTCTTCGTAAGCGGGCTCAGGGCAACGGTGAATTCTTTTTCGTAACGCAATCATCTGTGGAACTATTTCGTCTATCAGGGTATGGAGGTTTTCCCGCATAAGGCAACACCATGAGCTTTATTTTTGCATAAGATAGGCAACCGCTTTCTCAAGACCATCGAGGGAAAGTTCAAACATTGGAAAGATGGAGCGTATCACACGTATAGTATGGGTATACTCCCAGCTTCCCTCCTCAACCGGATTAAGCCAGACCGCATGAGGAAAGGATTTCGCCAGAAATCGAAGGCTCTCGATGCTCGGCCTGCCGCTTCTTTCAAAGGCATATATAGAACCATCGGCAGACATCAGCTCATAAGGGGCCATACTGGCATCCCCCACTATGATGAAACGGGTATCAGGATCTTTTGCCGCAACCGCATCAACGCGTACCGGTTTCCTGTAGCGGGCGGCATCTTCCCAGAGAAGATCATAGATGGTATTATGAAAAAAGTAGGTCTTCACATCCTTAAACTGTGCAATCGCATTACTGAAGAGATTCTGTACCAGAGAAACGTGGGGCTCCATGGACCAGCCGCCATTGTCGATTGCCAGAATGACCTTAAGCCTGTCTACCACGGAACGCTGCAATACAATTTCTATCTCACCGCCGTTTTTCATGGTCTGATAGATACTCGCATCCACGTCTATACGGTCTTTCGCCCCTTGAGGTATGAGATGGCGCAACCTTTTTAAGGCTTCACCAAGAGAGGCCTGCGTTAATGGCGCGTGTATCGAATAGTCCTTGTATCGCCGCTCCCCGGCCACTTTTACCGCCGTTTTCCCGCCGGAAACCCCGCCTACCCGCATTCCTCCGGGGTGATAGCCGGAATGCCCCACCGGTGAGGTCCCCCCTGTACCTATCCACTTTGACCCACCGTCATGACGCCCTTCCTGGTCCTGCAGTCGTTTTTTAAAGTAGTCCAGCAGCTCTTCGGGCGAAAGGCCGCTCATTTTTTTTTCGTCAAGCCCCAAACGATCAGCCAGCTGTTTTGGGTTTTTGAGCCATTCGTCAAGCAGACTCATGGCGAGCAGATCGATCTCTTCATCTTCTCTTCGAGAAAGGGAAACTCCTGCAAAAACCGATGCAAAAACCTGATCATAGAGGTCAAAGTATTTTTCGCTCTTTACCAGCACAGCCCTGGCAGTAAAATACAGATCTTCCAGAGAACACACCAGCCCCTGTCGCAGTGCTCTTTGAAGAACCAGAAAAGACGTTGGGCTAACGGGAATGCCTACATCCTTCAGGGTATAGAAAAAGTGTATAAACATGGGCTATCGAAAAAACCGTTTTTTTAGAAATGAGCTGCCGACCCGCTGATAATCACCACTCTTCTTGAACAAGACGCCAATATAGGGAATCTCCCGGCTGAGCCTTTCTCCGCTGACAAAGTCCGGGTCGGCCTGCAGGGCACGCAGCCAATTAAGCAGTTCTCTCGTTGCCGGCTTTTTCTCGACATCTTCAATATTTCGCAACTCATAAAACATCTCGATACCGCTTTGCGCCAGGCGCTCGGAGATATCAGGGAAGTGTGTATGTACTATCTTACGCATCATCTTCGGTTCCGGAAAGGCGATATGATGAAAATTACACCGTCCCAGAAAAGGATCGGAAAGATCTTTTTTAGCATTGGAGGTAATAATGATGACCGGTCGGTGCCGAGCCTTGATCACTTCATCCGTTTCCAGAATATCAAATTCCATCTGGTCGAGGACATCAAGCATATCATCCTGAAATTCGGTCTCAGCTTTATCAATCTCATCGATAAGCAGCACACATCGCTTTTCCGCCGTAAAAGCCTGCCCTATTTTCCCCATCCGCAAGTATTCATGAATATTGCTGACGTCACGAGAAGAATCACCAAAACGGCTGTCGTTCAAGCGTGTCAACGTATCGTATTGGTACAATGCCTCGATCAGCTTCATGTTTGATTTGACATTGAGAACCAACAGTTCCATATCAAGGCTTGCGGCCACAGCATGAGCGAGCATGGTTTTTCCGGTACCGGGCTCACCTTTGAGAAGCAGCGGCATTTCAAGAGCCATTGAAATGTTCACAATCTTGGCGAGCTCTGTGTCAAGAACATACGTATCTGAGCCTGAAAATGTACGGGTATCCATTATAGTTTTCTTCCTCCTCAGTAACCTCGTGAAAACACGCTTAGTAAAGCGGGAATTTATTTGTTCTTCACTATTCTGCACGTATTGTCATGCAGAGTATACCCTAATCCATTGCCATTTCTCTTTCAAATTGATTAGTAAAAAAGTGTTGAAAAGCATAAATCCACAACTTTCAGTACTTTTTTTCACTATCTCTTTTTTTCAACCAAACAATATGGTATTTACAAATGTCTGCAGAAATATATACCGTCTGTTTTCCATCGCACCATTTTCAAGATCGGAGTACAGTAGAGAGGTTTGGAGCAGTAGAATCTCACCGGACTTTCCCGGATCGTGCAAATTCCGGTTTTGCCGATACACCTTTTTTCAGATCGACCGGTATGGTCATAGAATCAGAACAGACAAACAGAATATGAATAGCCGGGATTCCAGTCAGTCATATATCAGGGAGATGCAACCCATGAAAATTTTGATAGCAGAAGATGATTACACTTCACGTTTGATGCTGCAGGTTATCCTTGACAAATGGAAATACAATGTTGTTACCGCAGCAGATGGTTATGAAGCCTGGGAGCTACTGCAACAGAAAGAACCGCCGCAGATAGCAATTCTCGACTGGGAAATGCCGGGAATGGATGGCCTGGAAGTCTGTTGCAAAAC
>JAZBNU010000039.1:0-5965 GCA_036350815.1 Desulfopila sp. | reverse complement strand
GTTTGACAAAGAGCTGAATTCTCCGCTGGATCCCGCAGACGTTGCCCGATCCGCCACCACTCCGGAAATGGCGGCTGAAATGTATCTTGCCAGTGTATTGGTTGTTGATGAACAGAACTACATGGAGCGCACGTATCTCGAAGAGCTGGCCCGCCAACTCGGCCTTGATCCGGCTTTAAAAAAGGAACTTGAGGATCAGGTGCAGCAGGTTCTGCAATAAGGCCTTGGTACGCAGAGCTACTCAAATCGGATGACTAGAAAGGCATAGAAAATCTTGTATTCTACATCACCCGCAGAACATTTTCGTTGGAGAAGTTGAAGTATCAAGAAGAAGAATAAGCAATTACACCTTGTGACTGGGCATGTATTAAAGCATGATTTCTGGAGAAATAACGTTAAGTCCTAAAAGTTTTTCCATAGGATCAAAATCATGATCATTATGTAGAAGTCTGATGTGATTTTCTATGCAAAACGTACCAATAATTACATCGATCGTTTTACGTACTGTGATACCGTTTTTCCTTAACAATCGGTAGTTTGATGATGATTTGACAGCGATTTCGTATCCAACAAGTTCTTTGAAATTTAAAAAACCAAGAAAACTCTTCGCTTTTTTGTAATCTTTTTCTGATCGGAATCCTTGTAATACTTCTGTTAAAATCAGATCGCCGATTAACAGCGGTTGCGATGGCAGTATTTTTTCAAGGGCATCGGATTGCCAGATATCATTTCCAGTGAAGTAGGCAATCCAAACTGAAGAATCAACTAATATCATCCGTCTAACCTCATCTCCTCAAGATTACCTTCCCATTTAAGCTTACCTCGGAGAGACTTGATTTTTTCTTGTTTTTTCAGTTGGACGAGTAATTTTAATCCTTCCTCTACGACAGCTCTTTTGGTTTTTAATTGTGTTAACTTGAGGGCTTCATCGATTAAATTATCGTTAATTACTATGTTTGTTCTCATTGTTAACTCCATTTGTGTATGTTTTCGTTTTATTATACACATTGGCTTTTGAAATTGAAAGATAAGAATGTGGTCAACTCTTGTAAGGCCCGGTGACAAAAAGTAGATTTCTCGGCTGCACTGTGCAGACGTTGCCCGATCTGCCACCACTCCGGAAATGGCGGCTGAAATGTATCTTGCCGTTATATACTCAGCCCATGGTGTCGCGGAACAGCTCGCGGCCGATAAGCATCCGGCGGATTTCCGAGGTACCTGCTCCAATTTCGTAGAGTTTGGCATCGCGCAGGAATCTGCCGGTGGGGAAATCATTGATATAGCCGTTTCCGCCGAGGCACTGGATTGCTTCGAGAGCCATCCAGGTCGCCTTTTCTGCCGCGTAGAGAATCACCGAGGCGGCATCTTTGCGGATTTTCGAGCCGGCATCGGCTGCTCTCGCTACCGTATAGGTATACGATCTGCAGGCGTTCCAGGTGGAATACATGTCGGCCAGTTTCCCTTGCATCAGTTCAAATTCGCCGATGGGCCGCCCGAACTGTTTCCGCTCATGAACGTATGGAAGAACGACATCCATACAGGCCGACATGATTCCCAGCGGGCCTCCCGACAGAACCAGCCGTTCATAGTCCAGCCCACTCATGAGAACCTCTACTCCCCTATCTACCATGCCAAGCACATTCTCTGCCGGAACGACGCAGTTGTCGAATACCAGTTCGCAGGTGGGAGAGCCCCGCATACCGAGTTTGTCCAGTTTCGGTGAGGTGGAGAAACCCTCCATGCCTTTTTCCACAAGAAAGGCGGAAATGCCTTTGTGGACCATCTTCGGAGAAGTCTTTCCGTAGACCACCAGAACATCGGCATGAGGACCATTGGTGATCCACATCTTGGTACCGTTGAGAACATAAGCGTCGCCCTGTTTTTCTGCTGAGAGCCGCATGCTGACAACATCGGAGCCTGAACCGGCCTCGCTCATGGCCAGCGCGCCGATATATTCACCAGAGATCAGTTTGGGCAGGTAGCGCTCTTTTTGTTCCTCGGTGCCGTTCAGTTTAATCTGGTTGACGCAGAGATTGGAGTGGGCACCGTAGGCCAGTCCAACAGAGGCGGAACCGCGGCTGATCTCTTCCATGGCGATGACATGCTCCAGATACCCCATTTCCGCACCGCCGTATTTGTCGCTGACTGTTAATCCCAGCAGTCCCATTGCGCCCATCTTGCGCCACAGCTCAAGGGGAAACTGGTCATTCCGGTCTATCTCATCTGCCAGAGGGGCTATCTCTGTTCCGACGAAGCCCTGGACCGACTCGCGCAGCAGATTTGCCGTTTCACCCAAACCAAAATTCAACCGAGAGAATGTTTTCATGGAGTCTCCTGCGAGTAAAGGTACACAAGTGTCTTCGAATACGGGAGACAGATTTATTTTCACAAAACAACGTGAAAAAAGGTAAGCGCAGACTCCGATCAGTCCCCTCTGTCTTTCCTAGAAAAATTAAATCTGTCTCCCGAATAAAAAGATCATAGCTGAGGATTACGCGTATTCAGTTTGTTTCATGTCTGCAGTTCTTGCACCGTGCCGAAAAAATCGAGAGCTTCAGGGTTTTTGAGAGCGTCCTTGTTTTTAACTTCACGGCCGTGAATCATCTTCTGTACCGCCAGTTCAACTTTTTTCATATTGAGAGTGTAGGGGATATCCGGTGCTTCAAGAATTTTGGCGGGAATATGGCGCGGTGAGGCGGAAGAACGGATGGTCTGCCTGATCCGGTGCTGCAATGCTTCATCAAGGGTATGGCCGGGCTTCATTTTTACAAACAGGATGACCCTGATATCATTGTTCCATTCCTGTCCGACAACCACACTGTCCTCTATTCCTTCCATCTGCTCGATAATCCGGTAGATCTCGGCGGTCCCGATGCGGACCCCGCCGGGGTTGAGGGTGGCATCTGATCTGCCGTACATGATCAAGCCGCCTCTTGGAGTGACTTCGATAAAATCGCCGTGGGTCCAGATACCCGGGAATCCTTCGAAATAGGCTGACCGGTATTTACTGCCGTCCGGATCATCCCAGAAATAAATAGGCATGGAAGGGAATGGCGCCGTACAGACAAGTTCGCCCTGTCTGCCCACCACTGCGGTGCCGTTTTCATCATAGGCGAAAACCTTCATGCCGAGGCCGCGGCATTGCAGCTCCCCTTCATATACTTCCCCCATGGGGTTGCCCAGGGCAAAGCAGCCATTAAGATCAGAGCCGCCGGAAATGGAGGCCAGCTGCAGGTCTTCTTTGACTTCACTGTAAATAAAGCGAAAATCCTCACTGGAAAGCGGTGAGCCGGTGGAGAGTATTGCTTTGAGGGAGCCAAGGTCAAATTGCCGCCCCGGTTTGACTCCGGCATTTTTCAAAGCGGCAATATATCCGGCACTGGTGCCGAAAATGGTGATCTTCTCATCCTGGGCCATACGCCACAGGGCATCGGCTGATGGATGAAAGGGGTTGCCGTCGAACAGGACGAGGGTTGCTCCTGTGGCAAGAGAGGTGGTGAGCCAGTTCCACATCATCCAGCCGCAGGTGGTGAAATAGAAGATGGTGTCTGTTCTTTTCAGATCTGTATGAAGGATCAGTTCTTTGAGCTGATGAATCAGTACACCGCCGCAGCTCTGCACCATGCATTTCGGTAGACCGGTGGTACCGGAAGAGTACATGATATAGAGAGGATGAGCAAAAGGAAGCTGGGCAAAGGTGATTTCGCCGGCTTCAGCGGCGCAGAAATCCTCATACAGCTGTGCTCTCGGAAGATTGTCCAGTTCCGGGTGATCCGACACATAGGGCACCACTACAATTTTTTCAATGGAGGGCAGCTCTTTGACAATACCCGCGATTCTCGCCAGGCTGTCGATCGCCTTTCCTTTGAAAAAATAGCCGTCAGCGGTAAAAAGGATCTTTGGTCTGGTCTGTCCGAAGCGGTCCAGCACGCCTTTGACACCGAAGTCCGGGGAGCACGATGACCAGACAGCCCCAAGGCTTGTGGCGGCAAGCATGGCGATTATTGACTCCGGCATGTTCGGCATAAAGCCGACAACACGATCGCCCGCGACCACACCCTGGTGCTGCAGAGATTCTGCCACTCTGGCGACTGCGCTGTAAAGCTCTCTGTAGGTAAGCGTCCTGCGGATACGGTCTTCTCCTCTGAAAATAAGGGCGGTGTGCTCATCGCGATAACGGAGAAGGTTTTCGGCAAAATTGAGTTTTGCTCCTGTAAACCATTGAGCACCCATCATTTTCCCGGGATTGTCAAGTACTGCATCATAGCTCTGCGATGCTCTGATGTCGGCAAAGTCCCACATCTCCTTCCAGAAATCTTCAAGATTCTCGATAGACCATTGATACAGGGAATTGTAGGTAGTGAAATTCGTACCGTATCTGTTGTTGATGGTCTCCATGAACCTGTACATATTGGATTCCCTGACCCGCTGCTCCGAAGGCTTCCATAATGGTTTCAGCATGATAGACCTCTTTTTTAAAAGAAAAACAAAAGGGGGAGCGGATGTTACAGTGTTCCCACCCAGAGGACGAAGCTTTTTTGTTTGTTCCTGCTGGTGATTTTCTGGCTTTCGGGGTTAGAACGGAAATGCACGGAGTCGCCCTCTGTGAGTATATATTTCTCTTCGCTGAGGGTGAGTTCCACCGATCCTTTGAGAATACACAGGACTTCCTGGCCGTTTTTTATGTTTTTCCGCACCGGGATAGACTTGCCGGGCTCTATCACCAGTATGGAGGAATCAATAACTGTTCTGTCGTCAGGGGGAAAGAAGCGGCGTGTGACAAATCCTGTGTGAGAGAGATCCATATCGTCCCAGTCGGATTTTCTGATGATGATGAGTTTCTCTCTTTTGTCAGCCTGGCTGAGGAGTTCACCCGCATCGACATCAAGTGCTCTGCAGATCCGTATAAGGGTGTCTACCGACGGGGAGTTGACGTCATTTTCCACCTGACTGAGAAAACCTTCCGAAATGGAGGCCTGTTCCGCTACTGTTCTGAGAGTCATTTTTTTTTCTTTACGGTGTTTTCGTATCAATGTGCCGATATTCATGAATCTCCGGACTCTGCAGGAAAGGGAAATGTCGAAATATGATTGACATCTGTTAATATTTCATATTAGTTAATATTAACCTATATAAAAACTTTATATTCTGTCAATAGAAAAGACTGTCTGCAGGCCGAAAGGTATATATTGATTCAAGGAGAGAAATAATGGCGGATAACAACGAAAAGATTGGGGAGAAAATACAGCGCCTGCGTCTTGCCCAGGGGATGTCTCCGGCAGAGCTGGCGCAGCAGTCCGGTATTTCCGAGGCTCATCTTGCCGGAATCGAGCGTAACGAGATTTCTCCTCCTCTGGGTAATATTATCAGCCTGGCCAAGGTGTTTGATGTCCCGGTGGGAGATTTTTTCGGCGACAGCGGCGATTCGCCTTTCTGTATTGTGCGCAGTGATGACAGGGACGCTGTCACCAGGTTCAGTGCAGCCTACAGCGACTCCTGCGGCTACAGCTATCAGGGCCTCGGCAAGCACAAAAGAAACCGACAGATGGAGCCTTTCCTCGTTACGCTCAATCCGGTCGAGTCTCAGACGGCCCTTGCAAGCCGGCATATAGGAGAAGAGTTCCTCTTTGTTCTCAAAGGAAAGGTTGAAATAACCCTGCTTGACCATAAAGATATTCTCAACCCGGGAGATTCTGTGTATTACGATTCCAATCTGCCCCATATGGTCTCCTGCCATGGTAATGAGCCTGCTACGATTCTAGCTGTTATCTATGCAAAGGAGGAAATGATAATTTTGTGATGCTGCTGTCCTTACGATGTTGAACATATACTTTATATTTGTGTGTGAAGAGTAATACAGGTGGATCTGCGAGGTTGTACCAATTTACCCAATACATCCTGGGAGACCTTCCGGGAATTTCCATTCTCTGAAGGTCTCCCAGAGCAGCTCTTCCGGGGCGCTCTG
>JAZBNU010000038.1:0-22260 GCA_036350815.1 Desulfopila sp. | reverse complement strand
TTCCCATGGTTAAAGCAGCGCTTGGAACTGAAATAGAAGTTCCCACAATTCATGGAAAGAAAACCCTCTCTATACCTGCCGGCAGCCAGTCGGGAGATCATTTTACTCTTGAAAAAGAGGGGGTACCCAGTCTGCGCGGCAGAGGCAAAGGAAATATGATTGTTGAGCTTCAGGTAATGACACCAACCAATCTCTGTAAGGAACAGAAAGATGTTCTGAGAGATTTCGATAAGCTCTGTTACCAGCATGGCCAGAATAAGGAACACGAAGGTTTTTTTACCAGACTCTTTAACGAAGTCCTTGGACGATAAGTTTTTATAGGGAGTGCAACGGCATTGAAAGAAACTGCATTTACCCATTTTGATGAGAACGGCAATGCTGTTATGGTTGACGTGAGCGCAAAAAAAGATAGCGAAAGGATTGCTCTTGCCTGCGGGAATGTATCCATGAGCAGTGAAGCCTATTCATTGCTGAAAAGTGGTTCCATAAAGAAAGGTGATGTCCTTGGAGTTGCAAGAATCGCAGGAATTATGGCGGCCAAGAAAGTAGACAGCCTTATTCCTCTCACACATCCATTGATGATAACAAAGAGCAACATTGACTTTACGCTGCATGATGAGAAGTGCGCTGTTGAGATTTTTGCAGAAGTAGGTATTACCGGTAAGACAGGGGTGGAGATGGAGGCCCTGACGGCCGTTTCCATTGCCGCGCTTACCATTTATGATATGTGCAAGGCAGTCGATAAATCCATGGTGATTGGTGAGATAAAACTGTTACGGAAAAGTGGTGGGAAAAGCGGAAGTTTTTCTCGAGAGATAAGCGGTTGACGCCACACTCTGACACTCTTTTCAAATTATTGTTCTTTAAGGAGTATCCGAATGGAGAAAGAGATTTTAGAAAAATTTAAAAAACAGCTTATCCAGAAACGAGAGGATATATTGAACGAGGCCGGGAGAACGTTGTCTGACATGACAGACAATAATGAGAATATTCCTGATCCCAATGACCGGGCAACTATTGAGTCCGGCAGAAGCTTCGAATTGCGTATCAGAGATCGTGAAAGAAAGCTCCTGGCTAAAATAGAAGAAGCCCTGCTGCGTGTCGATGACGGTAACTTCGGTATTTGTGAAGATTGCGGTGAGGAAATTGGACTGCAGAGACTCGAAGCCCGTCCTGTAACCACTCTCTGTATAGATTGTAAGACCATTCAGGAAACGAAAGAGAGATCTCAGGGAAAATAATCCATGCCAGAATTACGCCGAGACCCCGTTTTGGGACGCTGGATTATCATTTCGGAGGAACGGAGTAACAGACCTACCGACTTTATAGTGGAAAAAGCTGAGGTGACAGGTGGATTCTGTCCTTTGTGCCCTGGAAACGAAAGTACGACTCCGCCCGAGGTATATGCTTTTCGAACAGATAAAAACAGCTACCGAAATTCTCCGGGCTGGCAGGTCCGGGTTGTACCCAATAAGTACCCGGCGCTTGTTATTGAAGGTGATCTTGACAAAGAAGGAGAAGGACTCTATGACAAAATGAATGGAATAGGGGCCCACGAGGTTATTATTGAAAGTCCGCATCACGAAGAGAAGTTTGCCTATCTTTCGCATTTTGATATGTCACTTGTTTTTCAGGCGTATCGAAATAGAATCCAGGATCTTCTGATGGATAAGCGATTTCAGTATGTAATGGTTTTCAAAAATCACGGCAGAGCCGCCGGTGCCTCCCTGGAACATTCTCATTCACAGCTTATTGCCCTTCCCATCCTGCCCCGCATGATAGTTTCTGAACTAGAAGGTGCACTTTCCTACTATAAGTATAAAGAACGCTGTATCTTTTGTGATATTGTCAGACAGGAAATCAAACAGAAGACACGAGTGGTCTGTCAGAACAGAGATTTCATAACTATTACACCTTTTGCACCGCGAACTCCCTTCGAAATGTGGGTGTTGCCCAAAAATCATACTTCGTCATTCAGAAAACAGGACGATGAGTCTCTACTGTCGCTGGCTGAAGTATTTTCAGAGAGTTTACGGAGACTGGATCATTGTATTCCTAATGTCCCATATAACTTTGTTCTGCATACCCAACCTCTGCGCAGTGAAGGCCTCGAATATTTTCACTGGCATTTCGAGATCGTACCAAAGCTGACTTCAATAGCCGGTTTTGAATGGGGTTCAGGATTTTATATAAATCCAATGCCGCCTGAAGAAGCTGCGTTATTTTTGCGCCAATCTTTGTAAGGCAGGGAGAGTGAGGATGAAAAAAATATTGCTCGTCGATGATGAAGAAAATATCAGATTTATTTACGAGGAAGAATTCAAAGAAGAAGGGTATGATATTATTACCGCTGCCAATGGCATGGATGCTCTTGAACTGTTTAGCCGTGATAAACCCGACCTGGTTATTCTTGATATTCAGATGCCCGGTTTAAATGGAATTGAGGTCTTACGCCGAATGAAGACCATGGATCCTTCTGTTCCGGTAATACTAAGCAGTGCCTTTCCTGAATTTAAACAGGATCTGGGCGCCTGGGCTTCTGAAGAATATGTCGTCAAGTCCTCTGATATTTCTCAGTTGAAGGAAGCTGTACGGCGACATATTCGTTAAAACCTTCAAAGGGTGAGGCTGAAAAGCGCGCCATATACCATCCGTAGATATCGAGATTATTCTGAGTATTATGAAAGATATACAAAACCAGCTCGATCACAGGCGCATAAATATCAAGAAAGTTGGTGTAAAAACAATATCGTACCCCATTACCCTGCTCGACAAAAAAAATAATCATCAGCATACTGTTGCCTCTTTGAATATGTATGTGAATCTCCCGCATAAGTTCAAGGGAACGCATATGAGTAGATTCATAGAGATACTTAACCTGTTTCACGGCAAAATTGAACTTGCAGAGTTTCAGAAAATTCTGGAAGAAATGAAAGAGCGTCTGGATGCGGAAGCTTCCCATATCGAAATCAGTTTCCCCTATTTCCTGAATAGAAAATTTCGGGCGGAGTCCCTCAAGACAAGTAGATATGATTGTCAAATGCATGGCTCTCTGGAGGATGATGAGGAACTGGAGTTTCGTTTCAATGTTCCTATTTTCAGGCCTCTGAAAAAACAAGTACATCAAGGGATGCCATGGTCCAGGGGGCATTGGGGCAATGCTGTTGTTGCGGTTCGATTCCAGAAATTCATCTGGATTGAGGATCTCATCATGTTGGTGGAAAAGGTTATTTATGACTCTTCCCGCCAGAATGATACTGTACATGGAGAGATTTATTCAGTCGAATCTTTGACTGAAAAAATTTCCGAAAAACTCTCGACAGTAAAAGAATTAAAGTGGTACTCTGTTCTGGTTGAAAATCTTGGTGAAGGATACTCCACCTTTGCCTTACTTGAGAGTTCGAAAGATAGTCAAAATGCTCTCATGTCCCTGGAAAAAGAAATTTCAGAAATATAATATGAGCAAATTACTCTTTGAGATAGGCACTGAAGAACTTCCGGCCGGCTATATAGAACCTGCATTAGACCAGTTACGCCGGAAATTTACAGAACGGACTGCGGCCCTTAAGATATCGCATGGCAGCCTTAAGACAATGGCAACACCTCGCCGTCTCTGTTTACTGGTAGAAGACCTGGCAGAAAAACAAGAGGATATCCGAGAAGAAATACTTGGTCCCTCTGCCAAAGCCGGCCTTGATGATCAGGGTGATTTTACCAGGGCGGCTCAGGGCTTTGCTGCATCAAAGGGAGCAACAGTAGAGCAGCTCCAAAAGGTAGACACAGCTAAAGGCGAGTACCTTATGCTTGTTCGTGAGGTGAAGGGACAGGATGTCGCTATTCTTCTCCCCTCTCTTCTTCAGCAACTCCTGGTAGACCTTTCTTTTCCAAAATCCATGCGCTGGGCTGCAAATTCAATCGCTTTTGCCCGGCCGATTCAATGGCTGCTGGCTCTCCATGACGACACAGTTGTTCCTTTTGAGCATGAAGGCATTGCCACATCCAATGTCACGCGGGGCCATCGTTTTCTCCATAATCATGAAATTCGCATTGAAAGACCTTCCAGCTACGAAGAACAGCTGGCCACTGCGGATGTAATAGTTGATCAGGATAAACGAAAAGAAATGGTCGTATCCACAATAACAAAAGCTGTTGCCACTTCTGAATCCTTAGGGAGCGGACGTGTTTTTATTGATGAAGAGCTGCTTGATACAGTTACCAATCTGGTTGAGTTCCCTTGTGGCATTTGCGGTACATTTGATAAGAAATTCCTTACTCTGCCCGATGATGTTCTTATCACCTCAATGCGGGAACATCAGAAATATTTTCCTGTTACCGATGGTGATGGCCGTCTCCTTCCTGGATTCGTAGCAGTCAACAACACCAGAATCGAAGACGAAACGCTCACAAGACAGGGGCACCAGCGTGTTTTGCGAGCTCGCCTGGAAGATGCCCTGTTCTTTTTTCGCAGCGATCAGGAGAAGAAGCTTGAACAACGCATTCCAGATCTCAGTGGTATAATATTTCAGGCAAAACTTGGAACAATGCTTGAAAAAACTGAAAGAATTGTGAAGCTGACCCGCATGCTTGCCGAAAAACTTGATCCAGCCTCTGCAGAGGACGCATGTCGTGCTGCACGGCTTGCCAAAGCCGATCTCTTGACTGATATGGTCGGTGAGTTCCCAACACTGCAGGGAATAATGGGAGAAACCTATGCTTTGCTTGCCCATGAAAAACCAGCAGTGGCGCTTGCTTTACGAGAACACTATATGCCCAAGAGAGCAGGTTCTGAATTACCCTCATCTACCCTGGGTGCCCTGGTTGGTTTAGCCGATCGCCTTGATACACTGGCCGGTTGTTTCGGCATTGGTCAAACACCTTCCGGTACAACTGATCCTTTTGGTTTACGTCGGATTGTTCTGGCAATTTTACAGATTCTTCGTGAGAGAAAGTATGCGTTTTCCCTGAGGGAGGGGATTTACAAGGCACTGGCATTGTATGGCGATAGGGTTGATGGAAGTTCAGAGACTGTTGATGCTGTATTGTCCTTTATTGAAGGTCGTTTTCGCAACGATTGTATCGCAAAAGGGCACGACCCGGGAGCTGTTGCGGCGGCATCCTCAGTGGCTTTTGACGATCCCAATGACTGTTTGAAACGTATCGAGGCCCTCTCAGCTTTAAAGACAGATCCATCCTTCACGGTGCTTGCATCTTCTTATAAACGCATAAAAAACATCGTAAAAGAGAATAGTTCCGTAGAGGTCAATGGAGATCTCCTGGTGGATCCCGCCGAAAAAAATCTTTATACATTACTTACCGAGGTACGCCGGGAAATGGTACCGATGCTTGATGGGAAAGAATATCGCGAAGCTCTGCAATGTTTACTGCGCATGAAAGCCCCGGTGGATACATTTTTCGATAATGTCATGGTAATGGCCGAAGATGAGACGATACGCAGAAACAGGCTTAGTCTCCTCACCGCTCTGGGTGTCCTCGTTCTCAGGATAGGTGATATTTCAATGATGCAGGAGCAATAAGCTTCACATCGTTCGCTTGCCAATAGCGCTGCTGAAGGAAGGTGCTCAGACCCGGCACCTTCCTTCGCTCCGGCATTCTCGACGGCAACCTCGTCAGGTGAGAAAACCGGGATAGGGATAGAGTGAAATCTTACTCTATTTCTGATGACAGGCTTTACAGCCGCGCAGTGCCTTTTTGCTTTCGTCTTTTGCAGCTATTTCTTTATGGCATTCAAGGCAATTGGCGTGTCCTGCACCTTTAAATGTGTCAAGCTTTTCCTTTCCCGCTGTCTTCCCTGCCAGAACCTCACTGTTATGGCATGCTTCACACTTCTGAATTTCCATTCCATCGCTATAAGGTACGACTTTGCCGTCCTGCATACCATGGTGGCAGTCGCCACAGGCAAAAGCATCCTGATGTAGTTTATGCGGAAAGACGGCAGGGGGCATTTTCTTGGTACCGCTGCTTTCAAGTAATATATCTGCTGGGCCCGCATCGCTGGAGAAGACAGAACCGGCATAACATCCTAACATTAGAATTGTGAGAAACAAACTGCAAGCTAACGATTTTTTAACCATAATCTCCCTCTCTTAGTTTCCAGGTTGTGCCCAGGCATGCGCCTGGAGCGATTATTCCGCAGTACAGGTTTTTTTTAAACCCAACCGTACAATAAACTGATGTACTTTTCAAGTGCAGCTGCTATTAAAGCTATGTAGTTTAGCTTGAGCCGTAACTGTGCAGACCGGAAAGAAGGAAGTTAACTCCATAATAGGTGAACAGTACCGCCGCAAAACCGACGATCGCCAGCCACGCTATTCTGGTTCCTCCCCAGCCTCTGGTAAAACGGGCATGTAATGTAATAGCATAGACGAACCAGGTAATAAGCGACCAGGTTTCTTTAGGATCCCAGCTCCAGTAGGTGCCCCAGGCTGAGTTGGCCCAAACGGCACCCGTAACGATCCCTGCCGTCAGCCAGATAAATCCGAAAATCATCATCTTATGGGTAATGGAATCGAGAATCTGTAAAGAGGGCAGAGAATTTAAAAAGCCACGGGTGGAATCTAACTCCTTTGCGATTTTTCGTTTTTTTAACAGGTACATGACGCCTAATGCGGCGGCAACCGTAAAGGCGGCATAACCGATGAAGCAAGTGACAACATGAACAATCAGCCAGTTTGACTGCAGAGCAGGGACCAGCGGTGTGATGCTTCTGTTTATCTCAGGTGACAGTGAGGCGTAGGCCATTGCTAGAAAGGCGAGAGGGAGTGTAAAAGCACCGATAACCTTGATGCGATATTTCCATTCAAGGACAAGATAGAGTGCTACGATGGTCCAGGCGAAAAAAACTACAGACTCGTACATATTGGTGAGTGGAGCACGACCGATACCGAGTTGGTAGGATTCATACCAGCGTAAACCAATGCCGACAGTTTGAATTATCAGAGCTATTAATGTAAACCAGGTTGCGATTTTTCCAAGCTGATTCAGTTTAAAGAGAAAAAATACGGCATAGAGAATTGTGGAAAAAAGATAGGTAAAAGTAGTAATACCTAAAAGAGTTGAACTGTCCATAGTCGAGCTCCAAAAATCAGATGAGGATGTTCAGCAATATCATATACGGTTGAGGACGAAGCGATGCTACATATGTTTTGCCAACGTTCCAGAGAGCTTCTCAAACTGGGCCGCAAATGCTGTTTTGTTCTTGTTGGCGGTTCCTTTCATATCAATTATCGTTGTTGTGTCTTCGTGATAAACTATCACCCAGATACGTCTATGAGAGAGAAAAAATGCAATATACAGGCCTGCCAGCATCAGACTACAGCCTAAATATACTATCCAGACACCAGGATCTTTAGCGACCTGTAAGCCTGTAGCATAGCGTTGTTTTGCTGAAAAGAGGTATGTCATGTTCGGTCGATGTATTTGAACCTCTTCGGCGGCATCCATCCAGAATTCTGCAGGTGGTCCTTTGCCGTCATTAAACCATATTTTTATGCGATCTACTCTATCTCGTACTGTTTCGAGGTTTATGATGCCGAACTGAATATTTTTTTCTGCCCAGGTCAGCTCTTTCTGAAAATCTCCCGTAAAAAGAGTGCTCTCGCCTGTTTGATCGGCGATAGTGAAGATAAAATCCCTAAAGCCTTGATAACTTGACTGATAAAAAGTTATACCTCGATATTTAAGAGGGTCATTGACGACGATATCCTTCTGCAGAACAACAGTATCGTTTTCAAGGATCGTTAATTTCGAGCGATATTCCTTAGGCATGGTATTGGGATAGAATTCGATATCAAATCTTTCACACCTGATCTCAAAGCCAAGGTCTATCGGTTGACCGCCGCGGAAAGGGTATACGACAGTGCTGCTCTGCAGTTCAGGGAGCATGATGCTTCCTTTGAAACCGGTCAATTGGCCGTATCCTGCCCCTGCAAAAATAACCAGGATGGAGAGATGGACAAGATAGACGCCTGACCTGCTCCAGGGCATTTTCTGGCTGAAAAGAAGCATCTTATCATTTCTGGGGCGCGATACAGTTTTCCAGCCGCGATCTTTCAGCATCTGCTGAAGATTCTGAATTGTTTCCGGTAGGGTTTTTTTGCTTTCAATGGTGGCGCTTAACTGGTTTTTATAAATTCGTTCTATCGGCAGATCGAGGTAGTCGGCTGTCATTTGACGCCATACAGAGGGAAAGCGGTCTATACTGCATATTACAAGGTTAGCGGTAAGGATTCCTAAAAAACCGAGGAACCACCAGGAAGAATACATATCAGGAATGTCAAGAACCTGAAAAAACGCTGCGGTTTGAGGACCGTATGTATTGACATAAAATTCTATTGGCTCTTTTTGAGGAATGACTGTGCCTAAAATAGATGTTATGGCGAGAAACGCGAGGGTGAAAAGCGCCAGCTTGACGGAAGAAAAGAACTTCCAGAGCGAGGATGTATTTTTCATATTGCAAGATTGCTATCGTATAAATGGACTATTGCAGCGTATAGTGATGTTTGCCAAATCATCATAACACAGCAGGTTTTGTAGACATGTACCACTGTGTGTTTGGTGTCGGCCCTTTAAAACATGAACTGCCAGCATACCACAAAGAAGGATGCTTTATCCAAAATATTTATACTTTGTGCATAATTTTTCGTGGATCTGGGCAGAAACAGGATACTCCATGTGCACATATTTTACTATGGAATTAACCTATTAGCGGATATGTAGAAAGATTCCACATATGGTGCTGATCTTGACTACCGGGAAGTCACTTGCTACCACTCTAAAAGAGTTATTGCAATAGAAATAAGGAGAGAATACCATTGCAGATTCTTTTGAGGTGGAGTTCATATCTTTTGAATGAAATATGAATCAGAAAATCTCGGCAAGGTAGAACAGTTGAAGGAATTTTCCAGCTTGGAAAAGACTACATTGGTGCACAGGAGTGACGATTGCTCCACTGAGTGAATGTTTGTTGAAAAATAAGGTGATTTATGAATAGTTTCGGAAAAATTTTCAGGGTGAGTATCTTTGGAGAAAGCCACGGTATACAGATAGGAGCGGTGATTGATGGATGTCCTGCCGGTATCTCTCTTGAGGAGAAGGACCTGGAAGAAGATTTTCAAAGAAGACGCGCCGGTGGGCGAGGCACAACACCGCGAGTGGAACCGGATCTTCCTAGAATTGTGAGTGGTGTCTTTCGCGGCAAGACAACAGGGGCGCCATTGACAATTGTTTTTGAAAACACCAATACCAAGTCCAAAGATTATGATAATCTTTTGTATCATCCTCGTCCGGGCCATGCCGATTTTACCAGCAAGAGGAAATACGGAGGGTTCAGCGACCCTCGAGGCGGAGGTCATTTTTCAGGAAGGATTACTCTTGGTATTGTTGCGGCCGGTGTTATTGCAAAAAAAATTCTTGCCCCAGCCAGAGTTTCGGCCTCACTCATTGAAGCGGGAGGTACCACTGATATTTCAGTGGCGGTGGAAAAGGCATTGGCGGAAGGTGATTCTATCGGTGGCCTGATCGAATGTCGCTGTACTGAACTGCCGGCCGGTTTGGGAGAGCCATTCTTTAATTCTGTAGAATCCATGATTTCGCACATCATATTTGCAGTGCCCGCGACACGAGGCATAGAATTCGGGTCCGGTTTTGCCTGCGCACGAATGAAAGGCAGTGAGCATAATGATAATCTGGTTTCAGCGGAAGGAAAAACGGAAAGCAACTTCGCCTCAGGTATTAATGGTGGAATAACCAATGGCAATGATATCGTTTTCCGTGTACCTGTCAAACCGACCTCATCCATCAGCGTACCACAATTTACCTATAATTTTCAAAGTGGTAAACAAGAAGAACTTGTCATTGAAGGAAGACATGATGCCTGCATAGCGCTTAGAATTCCAGTTGTTATCGAATGTGCTGCCGCGATAGCCCTGGCAGATCTGATGCTCCTGGAACAGCTTCGTCCGCGAGTTTTTTAATGGTGGTGTTATTGATTTTTGAACTTGCTATTGTTGAAAAAAAAAGGTAATGTTACTGGTTTGTGATAAACCATGATGATTTTTTTACAGAACTGCTTTCTCCTGTGATCTGCAGGGAGTGGTTGATATAAAAGGAGATACGTAATGGCTAAAAAATGTACTATTTGTGGGAAAGGACCGGTTACCGGAAACAATGTTTCTCATGCGCACAATAAAAACCGGAGACGCTGGTTGCCAAACTTGAAAAAAGTCCGCATGGTGGCCGAAAACGGTGCTGTACAGAGATCACGTGTTTGCACTCGCTGCATACGCTCTGGTGCGGTTGTTAAACCGGCATAACCGAATCCTTGTAGATATTTGAAGGCGAGAGGAGAAGATCCTGCTCGCCTTTTTTGGTTTGAGGTGACTGAAATGAGTGAAAATGACATCCGCTTTCTTCCCTACGAAAGGGCTTTGAAAATTGTAGCAGCCATTCAGGAAGAAGAAGATATAGAAAATAAGGACAGGCGTATCCTTACGGTTTACAACTATGAGGACAAAGAGGTCTGCTGGTTTGACTATGAGCAGGTGATGGAAGCGGTCCAGACCGAAGGGAAAAAACCAGGCAAAGAAGAGGTGCAGGATTACATACTGCATCATATTCCCGATTGGGCACTTGATATCTGATCAGCCGCTCTCAGGCCGTAATGGCAAGCCATTGTTCAAGCGGTTCTGGAACCAGAGCACAATTTGTGGTAGAGCGCCACTGACAATTTCCCTGGAAAACTATACCCTGCTGAATTACAGACACCGGGCGATCTGCTGAGACGACAACAACAATTGTTTTAGGATTTTCAGCAGTGAAACGGAGTGCCGAGTTGAAGCGCGCTCCACGTGCTCTGTCCTCCCCTGCAATACAATGTCCGTCAAGGAGACAGGCGAAGCTGTGCAGATGCTGATCTCCGCGAATATGGAGAGCACCGTCCACCCTGGAAAAGGCACATGCGAGTTCGAGGAAATCCGGATTGTTCAGATCGAGAGGTTTTTGCAGAAGCTGCCCTGAAATATGTACCGGTGTCTCGTTTAAATCGAGGATGAAAGTACAGCCGTGCTTCATATTCTCGGCGTTGTGAACAAGAGCTGCAGTTATATGGAAGAGGTTGTCCCGTGCAGCCGGCTCAAGGTTGTGATCAAGCAGGGCCTCTTCAACTTCAAAGAGTTTAGCCCGAAGAGAAGATGATCTATATCTGCCGTCGGAAAAACTGCAGATGGTTTCATCGTTAATGCGCAGATACCCGTATCGACCATGGTAATCCGCTGTCAAAGAAAAAACCGGAACTTTGGTGTAGGATACTCCTAGAATATTCGCACCATCCGAGATGAGCTTGTGGCTGCTTCCTTCCACTGTCTGGAGAAGTTTCCGTACGTGTTTAAAGTGATTGAGCCGGGGGAGTTCTGATGGCACGAATCTGGCGAGAAAGGTAATTTTTTTTATGTCTTCCGCACTGACGAAAACAAGCTCTCCTCGAGGCCATGCTCTTTCTTCACGGGTTTTGGAAACGCCAAGGATTGCGTCCAGGATTGGGAAAAAATTGAGATGTGTTGATGTTCCGGTATGGCGCAATGACTCCCGGGTAATATGATTATGGATGGCATAGGTCGAGTATTCTCTTAAGAAGTTGCCGGATATGCCGGTGTACAGGGAGGCGTCATTGGCCATGTCATGGGAAAATCGTAAAACCGCATGTTCCAGCCATTTTAGTGTAGGACCGCTGGAACAGAGATCGGGATGGTGTTCGGTAAACCACATCTGATACGGCACGGTAGAGGAGCTGCCGCCAAAAGAGAGCAAGCCGTCAAGTTCGAAAGGGGGGACTGTTTCTATCGAACTGTAGCAGCTTGATGTTCCCTGGTAGCGTGGAGCAAGTTGTTTGCCGTCGCGGCCAGAATAGAAATTCTGAATTTTCAGTTCATGTCCTCTCAGCAGGCTGTCGGGATCGTAAATGGACAAGTGATTGTTATTTGGTAGAGCAAAGATCACTGCGACAGTGCTGGGGCCAGAAAAATGTGTTAATCCTTCGCGTAATCCCTGAAGCGTGTCGTAGAGGCATCTGTGAAGAAAAGGAGACTCTATACCTGAGTCTTGACGACCATTTTTGAGGATAGCGGCTCGTTGGGGTTCGATATTTTTCATGTTTTCAATGCATCATGGGCGCATTACAATTTCCTGGAATGAACCTGTCTGGGGTTCTCTGTAACGGATAATGAGCCGTAATGTCTCCGGGGCGACTTTCCTGTTAAAAGATAAGGAAAAGGGGTAAATTCCTGCTTTGACATTCTTTAAAAACCATTTAGCATTGCCGCTTTGATCATCGATTTTATCCGCCCGTGGTGATGTACCGATGAGCCGGCTCTCCTGTGGGTGAAAATGTTGAATAATCAAGCTTGCAGGTGCTGGATTGCCAACCTCTACGAGAAATACCGCTTTGGAATTTGCAACGCTTTGATAAACAGCCCTTACCGGTTGAGCCGTAGCGGCGGGAAGAGCAGTGAGGAAGAAAAAAAGTATTACCCAGAGGAAGCAGATAGTATTGTGAACATGTGATGTTATCATAAATGGTTCTCCGGTCGTATACCTGGTCGGTTATGGAGAAATTAGAATTTGTTGGTTATCTCTGTCCCAGGAATAGCTCGATCCAAGCCACATTTTTTCAATAAATTCGATGTCGACGGTAAAGTCGTCAATTCCGCTGTAATAATCGAAAACAGTAAGAATTTCCTGGTCGCTGATGGAATTGTCGCTATTGCTGTCAGCCCAGTGAAACAGACCTGCATCTATTGATTGAATTCCCGAAATTTTAAAAGTCTCTTCTCTTTTTGAAGTAGATATCTCGCCTGAAAAGAAATGCTTTTCAGCGTCTCCGCTGATTTTTACTAAATATGAGAAGCGGGTTGTTTCAGTGAGTTTGCGAATCCATTTTACTTCATTTTTCTGCACGGAGGATCCTTCCACAGGGGAGACCTCCAGTATTTCACTCCCTTCAGGGAGAGTGTCTTTTACGATAATGGAAACCGGATCCGTGCCGCTGTGCCGGATTTCGATGACAACAGGGAAAGGTGAATTCGGTAAGGTGCTGAGAGGCATTATTCTTTCAGCGGCTATAGCATAGAGAGTGGCCTGCTTCATGTACATGTAAACAGCTGTAGCGCCTAAGAGTAAAAGAAAGACAAATCCAAATACCCAGGTGAGAGTTTTTCTGGATCTATAATTTTTTACCTTCGCAGACGACTTGAGATCGTTTTGTTCTCCAGTGGTATCGGGGGGGGCGGTTTCAATCAGCAGAATATCCTCAAGAGAGACGCCAAGTGCTTCTGCCAGCTTTTCACCATTTTCTTCCTTGATGGTCGGATATCTCTTGTTTTCCCAGCGTGAAATAGTATCCGTGGTAACCTCAACCACTGTTGCCATATATAACTGGGTGAGACCTTGACGTTCTCGCAGTTGTCTGATTTTTTCGCCGTCGATTTTAATCATATTTATATGAGCTTATAATGATGAAAAGAAGCAATCCGATCTCGGCTGATTTTTGCAGGGGATGGTATAGAACTGAGTGAGGATTCCATCTTTTTCAATGTTTCATCATCTAACGGAGAATGTTCATAAATAATTCGTGGTAAAGAGTAATTCGAACAACTAATCCCAGCTGAATCGTACCAGGTTGTCAAGGGGGTCGCTTTTGATGACTTTGACTTTGACCGTTGAGCCAGGTGATGGCTTTTTACCGGCTGGAGCAGGAAGATCAAAGTCAAATAAAATATCTTTTAACAGCATCATAATCCTTTTGGGGCCCGATTCAATAACTAAAGCATCAAGAAATTTTCCTTCACGGTCTTTGAGATATACCAGCAGCCAGTAACGGTGACGCTGCTGTTTGACACTGTTGGCATTTGCCAGTGTTCTGCTGATTACAGAAGAAAAATCTTTACACATATCTTCGCTGAAACGTGGTTCTTGACGACGAACGAGGGAGTGGAGCTGGTGCTGCATAACCAGGTCGAGAAGCCTGCGAATAGGTGAAGTTACTGTTGTATACTGGTTCACGCCAAGGCCGCTATGCCTTTTTGCGACGGTGAGCAGTTCTCCTCTGGAGAGTTGTTTACGCTGTCGTGTGTTGACAAAAAGATCGTTATCATCCCCATGCACAAGATATTGCTTTGGCGGTTCCTGGGCTCGGAACAAACCCGGAGCCATACGGTCTGCTACATATCTGGCGGCTTCCTGGTTGGCCAGGATCATCATCTCTGCCACCAGAACGCGGGAGGGGGTATCTGTTGCCCCAAGAGAAACATGTACCTTTCCCTGTGAGTCGATGTGAATGTTTACGTCGGGAAAGGGGAGAAGCAGCGCGCCTGCCTCAATTCTGCGCGACCGTAATTTCCTGCTGAGGCTGTTCAGTGCGGCGAGTTCCGGGTCTTTCGTCATCATACAGTCTGCCTCTTCGTAGGTGAGGCGTCGTGCTACTTTGACGATAGATGGATAGATACGGACCTTTTGGATCTCGGCTTCTGCTGAGAGCAGTATCATAAAGCTCATCGCGGCCCTGGTTTCGCCCTGGATCAGGCTGCATATTCCCTGGGAAAGATGTCTGGGGAGCATTGGTATCTGACTTTCCGGGAAATAGATGGATGTCCCTCGGTTCATCGCTTCCTGAAAGAGGGCATCGCCTGGTTTTACGTAAAAGGCCACATCGGAGATGTGAATTCCGACAAGAAAATTATCACCTTGTTTTTCCACGGTAAGGGCATCATCAAAATCGAGGGTGGTGGCTCCATCAATAGTCAACGGTGCAAGGTTGGTAAAATCTTTTCTTGCTGGATCCTCAAAGAGAACGTTGATGGGTGTTTGTAAAACAGCTTCAGCCTGCTGTATTGCAGGTAGAGAGAATGTGGTCGGAAGTTTCCGGCGTAACAGCGCTATATTCTCATGAACTCCCCAAACTCCTGATTTGACGAGGATATGATAAGAGTCATGCGGTTGGGAAAGGCCTGCTGCCTTGAGCATTTGTCGTGCTATCTCACTGTATGGCGCTTCAGCTTCGAAGAGGTAGTAATCCTGGACTATCTGCAGACAGCTTTCAATATCACGTGGATCAAGCTGTCGGGAAGCGTTGCCCTCTTTGAGTGAGCGGAGGATGCTTGCACCTTTCTCGATAAGAAGCTGTCTTTCCTGTTCGCGGACGGCCTCTTTCTGCAGGGCCTCCACTTGTTCCGGAGTATGTACCTTGATTTTGCCCTCTTTATATTTAAAGAAGGTCTTGTTGACAAATACAGAACGCAGAAAGGCAGAAACAATATCATCATTGGCTTTTTCGCCGAATACCAGCTCTGCAAGAAAAGAAGGATCAAAGCTATTGCTGCTTTCCTCGCTGATAATCTCCCATATTTCTTCGAGATCAATCTCCTCCATAAGACTGTTTCTATTGCTGTTGGCTTCCTGTAAAATTTTGACGAGGGTATCCCGGTCAATGTCCATTGGGTGGTTTATATCGGAACAATGGATAATGCGAGAGAGAGGTAGCTTCACTTCTCTCTTGTTGTGGTTAAAAAGATGCGCTCTTTTTTGCTGTATCTCAGTTATAAAACCACAGATAAATTTTCCATTGTCAAGATATTCTATTATTTTTCCGGCAGTAATCATTCAGGGTAGTGAGGTTATCAGGAGAACACTTCATCTTCTTTTGCGCCAAATAAAAGACGCAAAAAGAGATCAGATGGTATATTTTTACTCTTCAGCCTAGAAAGTAGCACATCCATCACAAAAGAAAAATACTATAGTGTCATTTTGATGATATGACACTCCTTATTCATTGTAGTACAGGAAAAAAGGGTATACTTTCCAGCTATAGTATTGTCCATGCTGCAGTTCCAGTGCAATAGTCAGCGATAATTACCGATAACACCTTGATAGGATACATAGAATGGATTCCAGTTATACTCTCCCGCAGATTCAGTCAGGAATGGTTGCCATTGTCGGACCGCCGAATGCAGGTAAATCTACCTTGATGAACCAGCTCCTGGGGATGAAGGTTTCAATAGTTACACCAAAACCGCAGACTACTCGAAACAGAATACTCGGTGTACTCAATGGTGATAGTTACCAGATTGTTCTAATCGACACCCCTGGGCTGCATAAAGCCGATCAACCTCTGAATAAAGAAATGATGCGGCTGGCCATGGAAAGCCTGACGGAAGTTGACGCAATTCTTTTTCTGCTAGATGTTTGCGGAGCAGCAAAAAAGAAAAATTCCGGAAACATACCAAAGGAATATCTCGAACGCATAAATGCTCCGGCTTTTCTTTTGCTCAACAAGATTGACCTGATTGCAAAGCAAGATCTTTTACCTGTTATTGAGAGGTATCAGAAGCTCTTTCCGTTTGAAGCCATTTTACCTCTTTCTGCAAAAACAGGAGCAGGAACTGACGAGGTAGTCACAGAAATTCTTAAGAAACTTCCCCTTGGTCCGCGATACTTTCCTGAAGATGTACCTACTGATGTATCAGAGAGATTTCTGGTTGGTGAAATTATACGGGAAAAAGTTTTCCTTCTCACCGGCCAGGAAGTTCCATATTCAACCGCAGTAGTAATAGACTCTTTCGTTGAGGGCTCCCGACAAATCACGATTCATGCCTCCATCGTTCTGGAGAAAGCCTCACAAAAAGGCATTGTCATCGGCAAGGGAGGGCATAAGTTAAAAAGCATTGGAACAGCGGCTCGACGGGATATGGAGAAAATGCTGGGAGAGAAGGTATTGCTTAAGCTCTGGGTAAAGGTTAAAAAAAACTGGTCCCAGAACAGCGGCTTCTTAAAGGAAATTGGTTTTTAGCCCGGTGGCTGTGTTGCAGAGCCATCACTTCTTATTAAGAAGTGAAACCCCTTTGAGAATGCTGAGAGCTGTCTGTACTTGATTGTCCTGACGCAGGCGGGACAGCATGATCGACTCCTGCGGTGTCAGTTCTTGCTGTGTTTCCGTGTCCGGTGGTGGAGGAACCGAAGAGTTTACGGAGCTGTTGTTCTCGAAGTGGTTGGGGAGATCCTTTTCTCTTGTGGGAATGCTTCCGTTTGTTTCTTGTTCGTCGGGGGAGGAATTTGGCACAAAAGCGATTTCGACATCGGGAATAATTCCTTTGGCCTGTATGGATCTTCCAGAAGGAGTAAAGTATCTTGCCGTGGTCATACGCAGGCCGGAACCATCCTGAAGGGGAACTATAGTCTGCACTGAGCCTTTTCCGAATGTCCGGGTACCCAGAATGAGGCCTCTCTTTTGATCCTGTATAGCACCAGCGACAATTTCGGAGGCACTGGCAGAGCCTTCATTGACCAGAACAATAAGGGGAAATTCAGTTACGGTTCCCCCCTTTTCAGCCTGGAATACCATGTTCTGTTCTCTGTTCCGTCCTTTCGTATATACAATGAGGCCGGATTCAAGAAAAAGATCCGCAATGGAGACGGCCTGATTTAACAAGCCGCCTGGATTATTTCTCAGATCGAGTATTACGGATGTTATCTTCCGCGACCGCTGAAGATCCTTGAAGCTTTTCAGGTATTCTTCCGTTGTATGGCTCTGAAAGTTGGTAATTCGTGTATATGCGATGCCATTTTCAAGAAACAGAGCACGAACAGACTCCACTGGGATTACATCCCGCACCAGGGTAAAGTCCCTGAGGTCTTCCCAGCCTTGCCGCTGCACAGAAATAGTCACCTCCGAGCCTTTGGGACCTCGCAGCTTTTTTATTGCCTCCAAGGCACTTATATCTTCTGTCCATTGACCGTCAATTTTGACAATGATGTCAATTGCCTGTAAACCGGCATCATTGGCTGGTGTGTCTTCTATGGGCGAGACGATGGTGAGTTTCCCGTTCTTTACCGTTATCTCTATACCGATACCGGTGAAACTCCCTTGGGTTTCTTCCTGCAGCTCCCCGAAATTTTCAGGACTGAGATAGGCGGAATGGGGATCCAGAGAAAGCAGCATACCGTTAATGGCTCCTTCTATGGCACGGTTGGTATCTATTTCTTCGACGTAGTTTTCCTGAATTATGCTGAGTACATTGGAAAAAAGTTCGAGTTTTCTGTACGTCTCCTCTCTTGCCTGCAGATCTTCTTCCGTTTGTGAGACAGCGGGAGTAGAAAAGATGCAGATCAGTATCAAAATCAGGAGAAAAGGAGGATGCAATTTGAGCCGGATTTTCATATTTGTTCGCCCTGTTTGTTCATCAGGATTGGTTGCCGCCTTGATGCTTTTCTGAAAATGTGAGTTTTTTCGTGTCGAGCCACAGTAGAGGATCAAGAGGGGTGTCTTCGTGACGTATCTCAAAATAGAGTCCATCGTCCAGTATGGTGGCTGTCGACCCCATTATCCCTATTATATCATTTCGTGTGACATTTGCACCCTTGCTTACCAACATTCTTTCTATTCTGGAGGTAATGGTAAAATACCGGTATCCATGATCGATGATTATGGTGTTTCCGTACCCTTTCAAATAGCCGGCATAAATCACAGTGCCGTCGTAAATGGCATGGATTTTTGTTCCATCAGGTGCATTTATCGCGATTCCAGGAGTTTTTCTTTTGATTCCGAATTGATTGACTCTTTCCTGGTTGAAAAGGCTGGTAACAGCACCTGCCATAGGGACGATATGGCTGCTTTTATTGAGAAGAAAACCCTGCTCGAACAGCTGCTCTTTTTTCTGCATAGCTTTAAGGGCTGCAGAAAGGTCTTCCTTCGCCTGTTCAATCTCGAGAATCGCCTGCTCATGGAGAGCAGCCTGGGTTCTGATCCGGTTGAGTACAGCAGCTTTCTCCTGGCGGGTTTCAATTATCTGTTTTTCCTTTTCACCGGCCAGGAGTATAAGTTCTTCGAGTAAACCTTCTTCCAGAGTGAGGGTCTCTTTCGTTTTTTCTAAGTCTTTGATAATATTGTGGTATTGAATCATTAACTGCTGGTCATAGTCAATGACTTCCTGAAAAGCATCGTGGAAGCGCAGCAGTTCAGAAAATGACTTGGTTGAGAAGGTTATGTTGACAAGGTCTATTTTGCCGAGTTTGTAATACGCTTCGATTCTTTTCTGCATATGAAGCTGAACTTTTTCCCTTCGTTCTCTGACGGCTGCGAGCTCTTTCTCTTGTGTGCTGATCAGTTGTTGCTGCATGACCATGCGGTTTTCGAGATCATCAAGACGTTCAGCCATTTTGAGAAGGCGCTGGTCGATTTCTTCGAGTTCTGCGAGGATGCCTTTTTCCTGAAGCGTCGCTTTGACTATCCCTTCCTGCTGGTCTTCCAGACCAGAATTTAGACGCTGAATCTTTATCTGATTCTGTTCTATTTCTCGCTCGAGTCTCTGTTTTTCTTCAAGACGCCACTGCTCACGGTCTTCGCTCTGGCCGTGTAGTACCAAGAGAAAGAAAGAACAATATGTAACAATAGCAACGCAAAATAACCATTTGCAGGTATTACAGGTTTTTCTCAACGACCCAAGAAGTATCATATCCTAAATGCGGAGGAATTTTTGCATAGAGGTGAAGCTGCCGGCGGTACAGAGTAGTATAGATAATACAATGATAGCAATGATCACTTGTGGAGAAAAGAAGGTAAAGGTAAAAATTTCCAGAAGTCCCGGTCCGGAAAAATGCATTTTTATCCACTGATAGAGAACAAAGAGGGAAACCAGCCCCACGGAAGACCCCAGCAGACCCTGCAGTATTCCTTCAATAAGAAAAGGAGTGCGGATGTAATTATTCGTTGCTCCCACCAGCTTGAGCAGTTCGAGTTCAGCCTGCCTGTTCCATATTGTCAGCCTGATGGTATAGGATACCATGAAAATAGTTGTGAGAATGAGAAGAGAGCCGCTGAGAAACATGACTATTGAGAGCAGCCTGGTGAAATAATAGAATCGTTCTACCCATTCTTGGCCATACTGTACTTTGAGTGTTCCCGGCAAACCTGAGAGGTATTGCGAGAAAAGTTTAATTTGATTCAGACTGCGGAGATTTTTCAGCGGGACCACTTCCACTGAAGCGGGGAGGAAATCTTTGGGCAAATCTTCGAGTACATCCTGGTGTGCTCCGAGCTGGGCGGTGAAATTTTCGTATGCTTCGGCACGGGATACAAAAATGATATCTTCCACATCATCAAAATTGGTAATTTTCCTTCGTATCTGCTCCTGCATTTCCGGGCCCGGGTCATCCTCGAGATAAATTATGAGACGTAATCCGTCTCCAAGTTTCTCTCCGGAGTTCAGCATATTCGTGTAGACCAGATAAAAGAACGCAAAAATAAGAACGGAAAGACTGACCGTTAAGAGTGTCATCAGTTGAGAGGGCCAGGTCTGACGAAGATTACGCCCGGCCTGTCGTACTACCGCTAACCAGAACCTCATAAGGCTATAGCCTCCTCCATCCCATGTATCCTGCCATGGCGCAGTTCCATGATACGGCGATTGGAATTTCTAAAAATTGATTCATCATGGGTTGCTATAACTACGGTTGCACCGGAGTTGTTTGCTTTTGTCAGGAGTTCCATTACTTTGCCGGTGGTTTCGGCATCGAGGTTGCCTGTAGGTTCGTCGACAAGCAGGAGAGTAGGTGAGTTGGCAACTGCTCTGGCAAGAGTGACTCGCTGCTGCTCACCTCTGGAGAGCTCTCCTGTTATGGTATTATGCTTATCTGTCAGTTGGAGCTGCTCAAGCAGGGCTTTTACCCGTTTCTGGATCAGGGAGGGCTGTTTATAGGAAACTTCCATGGAAATGGCAATGTTCTCAGCAGCAGTCCGGTCAAGAAGCAGTTTGAAGTCTTGATAGGCCACACCTATGCGCTGCCGTAACTTGGCAAGTTTTGCGCCTTTGAGGCGGCGGAGGTCATGGCCGGCTACTTCAATAAGGCCGCTGTTGGGAGGTTCCATATAGCTGATAAGTTTCAGCAGGGTGGTCTTGCCGGCACCGCTTTTTCCTATGACGAAAAACATTTCCCCGGTAGCAATGGAAAGAGAGATGTTGGCAAGTGCGGTAACGTCTGGCGGATATGACTTGTTGACCTTTATCAGCTCAACCATAGTCCCGCCGGTGGTTATTTCTTTTTCTGCCATTATGAAAACAGTCCCTGGAAAATGTCCAATTGCCGGTGTGTGGCTTTACGTCTACTACCGCTGGTAGTAACAGGAGAATTGCCCTACAACCGAAAGAAGACAATTACTCATATTCTGATAATTAATCAGGTATATTAATAAAATCAAGATATTGTGTCAATTTTTTTGCTTACTCTTCAACCGTAACCACATCGGCAGGTTTTACGAGGGGAGATGAAGAAAAAAAATGCTTTTCCGTTCTCTCAACTTTAAGCTTGAAAGTTACAATGCAATTGTTATTCTCTGGTGTTATTTCTTAATCGGGTTTCAGCGACATTCTACGAAAGCAAAAACTTGGAGCTGCATTTTTCCGGAAATATCGTTTGTAGTTCAATACCATATATTGTTGTGAACTATCAACTTTCTCAACGGGAAAAAAGGCATTTGTATCATAAAAGGAGAAGGATATGGATTACAGGGCAACACTTAATCTGCCCCAAACCAGCTTTAAGATGAAAGCGAATCTCTCCCAGAAGGAACCACAGTTCCTCAAACGCTGGGAAAAAGAGAATCTCTATGGGCAATTGCAGGACAAGGCGAAAGACAAGCCACTGTTTATTTTGCATGACGGTCCGCCATATGCCAATGGTCATATACACCTGGGGACGGCTTTTAATAAAATTCTCAAGGATATTATTCTTAAGTCCCGTCGTATGGCCGGCTTTAATGCCCCCTATATTCCTGGGTGGGATTGTCATGGTCTTCCCATAGAACATAATGTGGATAAAGAGCTTGGTGAGAAAAAAAACAGTATACCTATCCTTTCAAAACGGGCAGCATGCAGAAAATATGCTGAAAAATGGATCAAAATTCAAAAGGCTGAATTCCAGCGGCTTGGGGTACTCGGTGATTGGGATACTCCCTATCTCACCATGAACTATGCCTATGAGGCTGCCATTGCCAGAGAATTCAATACTTTCCTTCTTTCCGGGGCAGTGATTCGCAATAAGAAGCCTGTATACTGGTGCTCCACCTGCGTGACCGCACTGGCGGAGGCTGAAGTTGAATATTATGATCATACATCTCCTTCAATTTATGTGAAGTTTCAGGTCAAAGACGATATTTCCGATGTTGATCCCTCTCTTGTGGGAGATAATGTCTTTGCCGTT
>JAZBNU010000037.1:0-3620 GCA_036350815.1 Desulfopila sp. | reverse complement strand
TGAATCTGTGAAAAAGGCTATCGAGGAAAATAATCCCCTGGCTCCCCTGCACAACCCGGCAAACCTCATCGGCATCGGGGTCGCGGAAGAACTCTTTCCTGAAACTCCAAATGTTGCGGTGTTCGACACCGAATTTCATCAGACCATGCCGCCCAAAGCGTATCTCTACGCCCTGCCGTATGAATATTATCAAGATCTCAAAATCCGCAGATATGGTTTCCACGGCACCTCACATAAATATGTCGCTAAAAACGTAGCAGCCGCCATGGGCAGAAAACCTGAAGAAATCAATGTGATCACTGTTCATCTGGGCAACGGAGGATCCATTACCGCCGTACAAAACGGAAAATGCATCGATACCTCCATGGGCATGACTCCTCTGGCAGGAGTTATGATGGGATCTCGCTGTGGTGACATAGATCCTGCCATCGCAGGCTATATTGCTGAGATGAAAAACATCAGCTACAGAGAGGTAGATGCCATCTTGAATAAGGAGAGCGGCCTCAAAGGGATATGCGGGATGAACGATATGCGCGACATTCACGAAAGTGCCGCAGCAGGAAATGAACGAGCCAGGCTCGCAGTTGATATGTTTTCCTACCGTGTGAAAAAGTATATCGGGGCATACTTTGCAGCCCTGGGAACAGTAGACGCAATCGCCTTTACCGCCGGTATCGGCGAAAATGATGATATTGTCAGAAAAGGTGTCTGTGAAAATATGCAGGGGCTGGGAATAGAGCTGGATCTGCAGGCAAACGCAGGGAGAATTTCTTCCCAGAAGCTTATCAGCACCCCGGCAAGCAAAGTGCAGATTTGGGTAATACCCACCAATGAAGAATTACAGATTGCACAGGACACTATCGACACATTACGGCAATAAAAGCACTGACTCCGGACTCTCTGACACTCTGTGCAGATATCCACAAATACAATGTTATTACAATGTGATATCGATATTTATGGTTCTCTGCAAACCTGTTCTACGAGGCAAGTTGATTCTGCCTTATTGGGCAACACTCTTATCAAAGCAAGGTGCAACGACCTGCTGCCTGCATTTTTCTTTTCATGAAATATGCGAACTGAAGCACCTTGCTTCACTCACGTCTGTGTGGCAATCTTGATTGGCAGAGTACAATCCAGGGAAAAATTGATTATAATGCATTCTCTTCTTTTCGCTACTGCCGCTTATTTCACTCGACAGAGTAGTGGAAAATGCAAATCAAGATGTTTATCAGTCCCTCCCCTGTAAAGGACCTGGAGCACAAAGCGCGCCAGCTGTGTTTGCTTCATTTCCGCAATTACCGCATACGAAAGTGGGATTTTTACTGAACCTCTCCACCTCGGCAGTTTTTCCTCCGGCTTTGAGTTCACACATGTGCATTTTGTGGTTTTCCGGATTTCTGCATAAATTATCAACAATAGGCAACCGTTCACTCATTTCCTGCTCCTTTTTTAAGGCTCATGGCTTTGCCTTAAGAAATTCACTGTACACAGCCTTCTTTCTGTGATCTGACCTTACCGCTCTTCTATAGCCTCTGCCAGCAACTCAATGGTATGGCACGCACGGATAGACTGATCTGCCTTTCCCATACTGCCTTTCAGCATAATCATGCAACCAGTGCAATCCATCGCTACAGTTTTCGTCCCGGTGTTTTTGATAGCCTCAACTTTATCACTGGTAATTCTTTTAGCTATTTGCGGGTGACTCAGAAAAGAGTACGTGCCGCCAAATCCGCAGCAGCGGTCACTGTTCTTCATTTCCTCAAGTTGATACCCTGCTGCTTCCAGCAATGCGCGAGGTTCCCTCCAGACATTATTGCCACGCTTCAGATGGCAGGAATCATGGTAGGTGACAGTACTCCCAGCGTTTCCTTTCAGAAGAGTGGACGCTTTCATAACCTGTTCGAGAAACGCTGAAGCATCCAAGGTTTTCCCAGATATCCGCAAGGCTTTTTCAGACCAGTCCGGTTCATCAACAAGCCTTTCGACAAAGTCTCTCTTGACCCCCATGGTGCAGGTCGGACAGATACTGAGGATATAGTCAACCTCAACTTCGGAGAATGCCTGGACACTCTGCTTGGCTAGATACACACCGGTCTCAGTGTCACCTGCATACAATGCAGGAATACCGCAACAATTCTGATCACTGGGAAAAACAACCTCGACGCCAAGTTTATTGAGAATCTTAACGAGGCTGACACCCACTTCGGGATAAACGAAATCTGCTCCGCAGCCGACAAAAAAGCCGACTTTGTATTTTGGATTATCTACCTGCTGGCGGATATCCTTGAATTGATCGCGGAACGATTTTGGTGCAATTGAGGGTAGATCGCGCCATTCGGTAAAATCCTTAGCCAGAAAGTGCATGGGAAGATGCCTGATAATCCTGGTATCATCATCTTTTTTCTGTGTAATAGGACGTTGCAGTTTCGAAGCAGCCCTGACCATATTATGAAAAAGATTACGGTTTTTCATTACTGCTTTAAAAGCGATGTTTTTAACCACGCCCATGCCGTATTCTTTTGTCACCTGGTTGCGAAGATGCAGGATGATCTCTTCAAGATCAATTTTGGAGGGACAAACGGCAGTGCAGGATCGACAACCTATACAGGCACGTGTTATTTCTTTCGCCTTTTCAAGACCTTCATAGAAAGCAGTCAGGATAATTCCAATGGCAGAAATGTAAATACTTCCAAAGACATGTCCACCAACGGTCTGATACACAGGGCAGACATTGGCGCATGCTCCGCACTGAATACAACGTAAAGCGTCGCGGCATGCTTTGGATTCATAAAGAGCCTCGCGCCCTCCATCTATGAGAATAATATGCTGCTCCTTGGGCTCTCCATCAGTTGGGACCGTTCCCCGTATCCAGGTAATATAAGAAGTCAACAGCTGACCTGTGGCATTTCTGGGTAACAACCGTGTTATCTTAACTGCATCCTCCATGTTTCTGACAAGCTTGTGTATCCCTGCAAAAACGACATGGACTTTGGGCAGAGTAGCACAGAGCCTGGCGTTTCCTTCATTGGTTACCAAGCCTATCCCACCGGTATCCGCTATGAGAAAATTAGCTCCGGTCAGACCGATATCAGCCTCAAAATATTCTTTGCGAAGCTCTTCCCGGGCTACATTGACCAGAGTTTTTATGTCCGGAGAGAGTTTTCTGCCGGTCTCTTTGCTGAAGAGAGTAGCAACCTCCTCCTTAAACATATGAATGGCAGGCATAACCATATGCGAAGGCCGTTGCCCGGCAAGCTGTACAATCCATTCACCAAGATCTGTTTCTGCAGCACGGATGCCTTCTTTGGCAAGAGCCTTATTCAGATGCGCTTCTTCGGAAACCATTGATTTTGATTTCGCGATCAATTTTGCTTTTTTCTGCTTGGCCAGATTAATCACATATTCATTAGCTTCTTTGGTATCTTTGGCTATGAAAACACGTGATCCGGCTGCCTCGGCATTCCTGATGAAGTCGGCAAGCAACTCTTTCCTGCGCACCCTCACTTCATCTTTAATCCCCGCAAGATCGGTGCGCATTTCTTCAAAATCCAGACCCCGGAAGGCATTTTCACGGGCAATGAGATAGGCATCTCCAAAAAGATGAAGAGCTTCACTGA
>JAZBNU010000036.1:0-7201 GCA_036350815.1 Desulfopila sp. | reverse complement strand
TTCGCGCAAGAAGGTTCTTGCCTTTCCCCGTCAGGTGGCAATGTATCTCTGCCGCAAGCATACTGACAACTCTCTTGCAGATATCGGCAAGGAGTTTAACCGGGACCATTCTACCGTCCTGCATTCGATAAAGGTTGTGACCGGCCTGACCAACAGAAACATTTCTGTCGGAGAACAGGTTCGTCTGCTCAGTGAAAAGCTCAAGACATTATAGCGCTGTCGGGAAAGAAAACAACAGCATCATTGGAAAGAAGCCAAACAGAGAATATCATTGCGGAGTAGTGGGTGTTTTCGGAAAAAACGGTTTCTGCGCCAGGCGCGCCAACTGATTGTTCCATGCCTGCACATCAGTATTTTTTCCAGATCAAAGCCGGCGGCAATGATGGTTTTTGCGGCGGTGTATGGAGAAAACCAGAAACGGTGATCACTGTTGATTGTCTCTGTTCCTTGTCTGGCGAGTCGATAGTTATCCTGTGACAGGCCGTTTGGCACAGTGAGAACAAGCTTTGAGAAGCTGTTTCGATATTTCCGAGCTATTGCCCGAAGAAAGCTGGTCGGCGCTTCGATATGTTCCAGAACCTCAGGTATGAGAAGGTAGTCCCAGTTGTCGGCAGCGATGATATCGGCGAAGTTATCACTGAAAATATCATTACAGGAGGTGTCTTTATAGCCCAGGGTCTCCTGAATATAGCGGATGCCTTCCTCCTGAATATCGACGCCGTGGCATCTCGCGGCATGTTGGCAGAGGCGGCTGTGCAGCCATTTCTTCCGCTTGATTTTATGAGTAATGGTTTCAATATTATGATCAACACAACCCAGATGAATGACGTTTTTTCCTGCGGCAATGTCGCAGAGGATGTCTATCTGGGTGCGGTAGACATAATCCTCCTCATCGAAGATGAACTGAACAGGTAAAGCGTTGGTATATTGCCTGCCCTGAAGGTAAGCAAGAGTGTCATCGGGAAAGTACATGAGGTTTATATCCTTCAGTTGGCTAAAAATAGATTCCTTTAAGTTCGGCTCCAGCGGCTGTGTTTTCTCTTCCTGCCCGTATTGCCTCGGCGGTTCGCACCCCATGTTTCATCATGTCATTGAGTCCAATACCTTCCCATCCAAATCCGCAGATATGCAGACCCGGAAGCTCGCTGGTGATGCGGTCACGCCATTTAAGCAGTTCAGGATACTGCTGTTCGAGTTGGGGGATGCTTCCCCATGGACGTAATACTCTGCTGTACACTGGTTCGCCCTGTAACGGCAGGACATCTCTTACGTCCTCAAAGGCTTTACGGATAAGCTCATCATCGCTGAGAGTGAGACGCTCAGGGTGTCTTCTGCCGCCTATCAGTGTTTCAAAAAGGATATGATCCGCCGGAGCCCGCCCCGGAAACATGTTCGATGAAAACAGCGTTCCCAGGGAAAAGCGTTTTTCTCTCTCTGGTGTGAGGTATCCGAATCCTGGAGGAAGGTATGACCCCGGACCAAAACCGAACACAACCGTGAGGATGTCGGCCTGGGGTATTGCAGGCAGAGGAGGTGGAAGAAATTTTTGCAGCAGGGCGAGAGTTGCATTGGTCGGTGTGGCCAGGACAACAGTGTCGGCGGTAAAGATGCCGCGACGGGTTGTCGCCACCCACTTAGCGTTTTCTCTCGACAAATCCTGCACATCGCAGTCAAGAAAAAGATCAGTGTCTTCCCTGAGGTATTCTGTCAGCCGTTGCGGCAATCTGTCCATACCCTGGGGGAAACTGGTCATGGCAGGCATGGTTAATGTGGCTTTTGGACCATGTTTGTTTTTTTTCGCTTTGAGAACCTTAGCCAGTAATCCCCGTATTACCGAGCCGTGCTCCAACTCAAGCTTGCGCAGTCCAGGCATAACACTGTCAATGGTGAGGCGGTTTATATCGCCGGCGTAGGTTCCAGTAAAAACGGCATCGGCAAAAGGCAGCAGTGCTTTTCCGAAACGATGATGTACCCATTTGGCAACGGTGGGTTCGCCATTGAGCGGTTTTTGCCAGAGTTCCGCAAGCACCCGAAGTTTGGCGCTCCAGGGGATAAGAGGTGCCTTTAGGATTTTCAGTGGAGTCTGGGGTATCATCTGCAACTCCCCATCCATCAAGACATAGCGGACAAAGTTCTTCAGAGGCGCTTTTATGCATTCGCCCGATAATCCGCATTCTTCCAGAATGTCTATACTTTCTCGGCAGTTATCGAGAAATCCGTGAGGACCTATTTCGGCAATATAGCCGTTTTCCCTATGGGTGCGTATCACGCCACCTGTACTTTCTGTTTTTTCCAGGACTATATAGTGGTGGCCATAGCAGGAAATGCGGAGTTTATGGGCAACGGTGAGGCCCGAGAGACCTGCGCCGATGATGAGTGTGTTGGTGTGCTGCATCATTGGAGTTTGGATTGTATATGGTTTTTATGAAGAGTTATAGTTACCCAGCCGTCTTGCATCAGCATGCCGGGATTGAAGAGTCGGGTTTCTCCGAGGATGTCTTCACCTCTGGCCTCGTGCATGTGGCCGGAGACGCACAGGTCCGGCGAGTAGTTTTCGATAAATTTACGAATAGCCTTTGAGCCGACATGGCGCCCGTTTCTGAGACGGTCGATTGTAGTACCGTAGGGAGGAGCATGCGAAACAAAAAGCAGTGGAATTTTATGTCCTGTGATGGGTTCCGCCAGGCCAATCAATTCTTTCGCCTGCCGGTGCCCGTCCAGGGCTATCCGGTAAAGTTCATCTTCTTTGAATTCCCAAGGGGTCCGAAAGGGTGTCGGGTTTGAACCACCGACTCCGAAAACACAGATTCTGCGTCGGACCATATGGGCCTGGCCATGAAGATTCATGCCTAGATCTTCAAGATAATCGTTGATGTCGCTGTTGTCGAGGTTACCAGCGAGGCAGAGGAGATTACGGTTAAAAGAAAGAATGTCGTTTAGAACTTTCTTGGCGTCGTTTCTGTTGCCGAAGTTGGTAATATCTCCTGTGACGATGAGAAGGTCGGCCAAGGTCAGGTTCTCTATGTTCCGTAGTGTGGAGGTGACCATGTGGATATCTCCAAAGACGATTATTTTCATGGTCTTATCTCCATTATAAAAGGCGTAACCTTTTGCCTCGAAGGGTAACTTGACATAGCAGGATATATGCTTACCATTTTCGCCGACTTGATGAAAAATATCAATGGAAAGGGTTATAAAGTTACAAAACTTTCTCTTCGAGAATTACCGAGGTGCACAGATGACAACGACAACACACGAATTTCAGGCGGAAACGAAAAAACTTTTAGATATTGTAATCAACTCGCTTTATACAGAGCGGGATGTCTTTATTCGGGAGCTGATATCCAACAGTGCTGATGCTCTGGAGAAGTACCGACACGGAAGTATTACCCGGGAGGACGGGTTCGATTCCCATGTTCCACTCGAGATTTCCATAGATCTGGATGAAAAAAAACACACTTTTACCATAACGGATACCGGCATCGGTATGACCCGAGAGGAGCTTGAGTCTAATCTTGGAACTATAGCCCATTCCGGTTCAAATACCTATCTGGTTGAACTGGCCGAGGCTGTCAAGAAGGATGTCAGTCTGATCGGCAGGTTTGGCGTCGGTTTTTATGCCGCTTTTATGGCTGGGGCCAAGGTGAGGGTGCAGAGTCGTTCGTGGGATGGCAGTCAGGGACATGAATGGGAGTCCGATGGCTCTGGTTCTTTCACCATCAAAGAACTGGATGGTCTCCATCGGGGAACCCGCATAATCGTGGAATTGAAGGAAGATGCCAAGGAATATGCTCAGAAATGGAAAGTTGAATCCATCATCAAACAGTATTCAGCCTTTGTCTCTTTTCCTATAAAACTGGAGGGCGAGAAGGTCAATACGGTTCAGGCATTGTGGATGCGCAATAAAGCGGAGATCTCGGAAGAAGAATATACCGAGTTTTATAAATTTATTGCCAATGCCTTTGATGAACCGACATATAGGCTGCATTTTTCCGCAGACGCTCCGCTGGCCATTAATGCCTTGCTTTTCGTTCCTAAAGACAATTTCGAGATAATGGGATTTGGTCGCGTAGATCCAGGTGTTAACCTGTACTGCAAGAGGATTTTGATTGATCAGCACTCGGAAAACATCCTGCCGGAGTGGCTCCGTTTTCTGAAAGGAGTGGTCGACAGTGAAGATCTGCCACTCAACATATCCCGTCAGGCTCTGCAGGATAATGCCCTGGTTGCAAAACTGCGCAAGGTAATTACCAAACGGTTTCTCAAGTATATGGATGAGGAAGCGAAGAAGGATGCGGAAAAATATCTCGAGTTCTGGAAAACATTCGGAATTTATCTGAAGGAAGGTGTCACCAGTGACTATGAATTTCAGAAAGAGCTGGCCCGGCTGATCCGTTTTGAGTCTTCCAAATCGGAAGACGGCAAACCGATAGCTCTGGCCGACTATCTTGCCCGCATGAATCCGGACCAGGAGGAGATCTATTATATCAACGGGCCTTCCCGGACTGCCATCGAATCCGGTCCCTATGTCGAAATGTTTACCAAAAATGACATCGAAATCCTCTATACCATGGAACCAATTGATGACTTTGTCTTGAATCATCTTGGCGAGTTTGAGGGCAAAAAACTGGTATCTGCCGATAGGGCTGATGTGTCGCTGCCGCAGGCGGCGAAGGCTGATGATGCCGAAAAGCAGGATGCTGACTCATCTCTTGATAAGGAGCAGGAGGAAGCACTGCCGGCCTGGTTGAAGAAGGTCTTGGAAGGAAAAGTTGCTGATGTGGTGCTTTCCAAAAGATTGGTGGAAGCTCCTGCAATGATCGTTAATCCTGATGGATATATGACTTCTTCCATGGAAAGAGTGATCGCCATGAGTCGACGCGAAAAGGGGATGGCGGCGGAAAGCAGTAAGAAAAATCTTGAGATTAATCCTGCCAGTCCGTTGATTAAGCGATTAGCTGAGCTGATAAAAGATGATGAAGATTTTGCAAGAGAAGTAGCGGAACAGATATATGATAACGCCATGATTCAGGCCGGACTGCTGGTGAATCACTTGGAGATGGTGGAGAGAAATTACAGAATTCTGGGACGCGTAACCCATGCCTGATACATGCTCCTGAATGTTTTGCAGAGACACGCTGCAAAAGCGGCATGTTGATCGTAATATGGGAGAGGAGGTTGTCTGTTCTCTCCCTTTTTGCTTTTTATGTGTTGAAAAATGGAGGCCGTCGGTTTATAGAGCTGAGAACTAATTTGAAAAACGTCACTGCGAGTTCTCTCAGATATATACCTTTTCCCTTTGCGGGAAGGTGTCATCTCTGCCCGTAAAGGTGATATTTGTTGTGGAAAAAACACCTTACTCTGTTTGGGCGGATTGGGGAGTTTTTCGAAAGGACATTTACCGTTGGAGCGCAACATGGTTCGTTTGTCATCATGTATAACGATTTTTTTTCTGACAGTACTGCTCTTTACCGGAGGGTGCTATAATAAGACCATAAGACACCTTGCTTCCGACGCTGTTTTGATTAAAACCGGTGTTTCAAGCCGCAACGATGTGCTCACATATCTTGGCGAACCCGATGATATCAGAGTGCTTGGTGATGAAAAAGAGCAGTGGACCTATATTGAAAAGAGGCCGGGAACGCTGCAGTTCCTTCCACTGGTGGGCGGTTATTTTGGTGGTGGAAACCATGAAACCATAGTTGTCGTTCTGCAGGATGATATTGTACAGTCATCTCTGTTCAGAGAATTTTCCGACGACGATTTTGACTGGGCGGAAACCTATACCCCGCAAGAGAAAAACGAGTGATTGACAGTTACAGCACCAGTCGCCAGCGTATGGTTGAGGAGCAGCTGATACGCCGCGGTATTACCGATACACTTACCTTAAAAGCTATGGGCGAGGTTCCTCGGCATCTTTTTGTAGACGATGCCATGAGAGGGAGGGCCTACGGTGATTATCCTCTTCCCATTGCGGCAGGCCAGACCATCTCTCAGCCCTATATTGTTGCTCTGATGACCCAATTGCTTCAGCTTTCCGGGAAGGAAAAAGTACTCGAAATAGGGACAGGGTCTGGTTATCAGGCAGCTATTCTTTCGAGAATGTGTGATCGGGTCTATACCGTTGAGCGGATTAATCAACTCCTGGCCGGGGCCAGGAGGGTCTTTGATACATTGCGTTATTATAACATCGTCGCCAAGCTTGACGACGGCACCATGGGATGGCCGGAAAACGGACCTTACGACGGTATCATAGTGACTGCAGGAGGCCCTGAGATACCATCTCCTCTGCTTGATCAGCTTGCTGAGGGAGGAAGGCTGGTTATTCCCGTCGGCGGCCAGGAGCTGCAGAGCCTTCAACTTGTCACCAGGATTGAAGGAAAGATTTCTGTCGAACAGCTGGACAAGGTTCGTTTTGTCGATCTTATAGGGAAACATGGCTGGTCCGACTGAAGTTAAGGGCAGAGGACTGCTGCGCCGTCTCTATGATGTCTGCATGGAATGGCTGGAGACGCCGTATGGCATGTATGTTCTTTTTGCCATTGCTTTTATTGAATCGTCTTTTTTTCCATTGCCCCCGGATGTCTTTCTTATTGCACTCTGTATTTCCATACCGAAACGATCATTCCGCTATGCGGCTATTTGTGCCGTCGGCTCAGTACTGGGGGGCGCTTTTGGCTATGGGCTGGGTTTGTGGGCCATGGAAAGTGTCGGGCAGCCCATTGTGGAATGGTACGGCTTGAACGATAAATACGATCAGGTGCAGTATCTGTATCAGAAATATGATGCTCTGGCAATATTCGCCGCCGGTTTTACTCCATTGCCTTATAAACTATTCACTATTACTGCCGGGGCTTTTCATATAGATTTCCCAAAATTTATCTTAGTTTCCCTACTGGCCCGTTCGGCCAGATTCTTTCTGGTGGCAACGTTTATATATTATTTCGGGGCTATGGTGAAAACCTATATTGATAAGTATTTTAATATTCTTTCAATTGTCTTTATGATCCTTCTGATTGGCGGTTTTGTTGCCATCAAGTACTTTCTGTAACCTATTCCTTTCTGCGAAAAACGAAGTTCTCACCATTGGAGAGGTCTTTGGCGTAAACATATCCTTGAAAATGGAAATCCGTCAGAGCGCTGCTGTTTTGTATCCGATTTTTAATGATGTAATTTGTCAGAGCACCTCGGGCCTTTTTGG
>JAZBNU010000035.1:0-9210 GCA_036350815.1 Desulfopila sp. | reverse complement strand
CGGCGTCGCCGGACTGTATTTCTTTCTTAACTCTCCCTTTATCTCCATGATGCAGATGCTCATCTACGTCGGTGCGGTAGCCGTAACCATCTCCTTTGCTGTGATGCTGGCCGCTCCTGAAGAGAGTAAAAAACACGGTCCCTCAAATACTCTTGCAGGACCCTTGGGAGTCATCACTTCAGGTCTTGTTTTTGGAGGTTTTGCACTGCTTGCCTTCAAAACTGAATGGCCTGTTCATGAAAAAATCAACAACGGCTCCGTTGAAAACATCGGCATCCGACTGCTGACAGATTATGCCATGGTATTTGAACTTATTTCCATTGTGCTGCTGATTGCCATCATCGGCGCACTGGTCATTGCCCGCCGAGGGAGGAGTAGCTGATGGATATTCTCGCACTGCACAACAGCTTGAACGCCTACCTGCTGATAGCCGCACTGCTTTTCGGCATGGGTATCTACGGTCTGGTCACCAGAAGAACATTGATCGGCATGCTGATCGCCTCGGAGCTTATTCTGGCCGCCGCATCAATTAATTTTATGGCATTCAACCGTTTCACCGCACCAGATCCGGTGGTCGGTCAGATCTTCACCCTGTTTATCATGGCCATCGCCGCGGCAGAAGCCGCTATCGGCCTCAGTATCGTGATAGCCATTTACCGTAATTACAAATCAATCGACGCAGAAGACCTCGTCGAGTTAAAAGGCTAAGAAGAGGACCATCATCCATGGATATGAATACGGTCGGTTCCGATAAAATACTTCTCATTGCCCTGCTTGTTCCTCTGCTAGGAACCCTTGGAGTGATGATACGGGGGAAAGAGGAAAATGTCAGGGAGGGTATTTCCTGCATCTCCTCCATCATCCTCTTTTGTATTGTTCTTTCACTCATTCCGGATATCATCGCCGGCAAAACCCTGGTGTGCCACCTTTTCACTATTCTTCCAGGCTTGACCATTACCCTTCGTGCTGATGCGATGTCGATGATTTTCGCCATTGTCGCTTCATCGCTGTGGACCATTGCGGTCTTCTACTCCATGGGATATATGCGGGGCTTGAAGGAACATGCCCAGACACGCTTCAATGCCTGTTTTGCCCTGGCAATTTTCGGTGCCATCGGGGTGGCTTTTTCCGACAATCTTTTCACTATGTATCTCTTCTACGAAATCGTCTCTATCTGTACCTATCCCCTGGTGGCGCACCACCAGGACAAGGAAGGATACGACGGTGCCAGGAAATACATCATTTACCTGACGACCACAGCCAAGGCCTTTCTGCTGCCTGCCATGATACTTATCTATGTCCTTACCGGTACTCTGGATTTCACCACCGATATCCGTTATGGTATTTTCAGTCCCGACCTGGACAAATGGCTCGTCATCATGCTTTACGTCTTCTGCCTCTTCGGCTTTGCCAAGAACGGCATCATGCCGTTCCACCACTGGCTGCCCGGAGCCATGGTCGCACCGACACCGGTATCCGCGCTGCTCCATGCCGTTGCCGTTGTCAAGGTCGGTGTCTTCTGCACCACACGGGTGATGCTCTACACCTTTGGTCTTGATACCATGACACTGCTCAATCTCGGCATCCCCACAGCCTATTTTGTCGGTTTCACTGTTCTTGCAGCCTCGATAATCGCCTTATCCAAAGATAATCTCAAGTCGCGTCTGGCCTACTCAACCGTCAGCCAGCTGTCTTACATTATTATGGGCGTGGCGCTCTTGACCGAAGCTGGTATTCAGGGAGGTCTGATTCACATCGTCAATCACGCCTTTGCCAAAATTACTCTCTTTTTCTGTGCCGGTGCCATCTATGTTGCCGCCCACAAAAAGTATATCTCAGAGATGGAAGGGCTGGGCAGAACGATGCCCTTCACCTTCGGAGCTTTTGCCATTGCCTCTCTCTCCATGATAGGAGCTCCGCCGGTGGCAGGATTCGTCACCAAGTGGAGTCTGCTGGTCGGTTCCATTCAGGCCCATCAGATAGGTATTCTCCTTATCCTGATAGCGAGCACCATGCTCAACGCTGCCTATTTTGCACCGGTTACCTATAAGGCATTTTTTGGCAAACGTCCGGAAAATGAAGAATTTCAGGGTATCAAGGAAGCACCACTGTCCATGCTTATCCCCATTCTCATAGCATGCGCCATTTCGGTACTCCTGGGTATCTTTCCCAATATCATGATGGAATTTGTGAAGGTGGTGACAGGATGATTGTACAATTTATCGATTACCTGCGAAACCGGCTCAAAGGACTCAGCTATTTCTTTTTTGGTGGAATAGCAGCCGTCGTTATCTGGAGCCTGACAGTTGATCTGCATCATGCCCACACATGGGCCGAAAAGTTCATTCCTGCGTTCTGGGGAGGCTTCGGACTTGTTTCGGCAATAGTCCTGATCTTTTTCTCCCGCTGGCTTGGCAAGAGCGGTATAAAGACGAGGGAGGACTATTATGACAACTAGTTTCTTCCACCCGGCTCTGATTATGATTATTGGAGCCTGTCTCCTTCCTTTTTTCAGAGATCCGTTCAGAAAACCTTTTCTGGTTCTCGTTCCGCTGCTGACGTTTATCAATGTGCTGTATCTCAGTATGCATCCGGGTACCTACGGCGTCCTGCCTTTTCTCGACTGGGATCTCACCTTTGGTCGTGTAGACAACTATTCCATGCTGTTCGGTTTCATCATGGCGCTCATGGCCATAATCGGCACCATCTACGGGCTCCATGTAAACAATGTCTGGCACCATGTGGCCGCATGGTTCTATGTCGCTGGCTCACTGGGTGTCATCTATTGCGGTGATTTTCTCGTTCTTTTCCTCTTCTGGGAAATGATGGCCTTCGCCTCCACTTTTCTCATCTGGTTCAACAAGGAGGAAGGTTCTCTTGCTGCCGGCTATCGTTATCTGCTGGTCCATACCTTCGGCGGTGTTCTTCTTCTCCTCGGTTTCGTTCTCAGATACCAGGCTCTCGGAGACCTCTCCTTCGTTCATATGGGAGAGGAAAGTACCCAGATGTACACCTGGCTTATTCTGGCCGGCCTGATGCTCAATGCGGCAGTTCCCCCACTGCATTCCTGGCTGCCTGATGCCTACAGCAAGGCCACTGCAGCCGGTGCCGTCTTCATGTGTGCCTTTACCACTAAAACCGCCGTATACACACTGGTACGCGGTTTTGCCGGTTTTGAAATTCTCATTGTTCTTGGTGTCGTCATGGCCATCTACGGCATTGTCTACGCTATCATGGAGAACGATATCCGTCGCCTCCTGGGCTGGGAAATAGTCAGCCAGGTTGGGTATATGGCCGCAGGCGTCGGTATTGGTACCGCCCTGGCGATCAATGGCGCCTGCGCTCACGCCTTCGCCCATATCCTCTATAAAGGTCTTCTTTTTATGGGCGCCGGGGCAATTATTCATGCCACCGGAGTATCTAAGTTTACAGGACTTGGAGGACTCTACAAAAAGATGCCGAATACCATGATATTCATGATAATCGGCGGTATTTCCGTTTCAGCTTTTCCATTCTTTTCCGGTTTTGTAACAAAGTCAATGATCATTGCCGCAAGTTTCAGCGAACATTATCTGGTTGTCGCCTTTCTCCTGACACTGGTGTCCGCTGGAACCTTTCTTGTTGCCGGTCTGCGTCTGCCTTATCTCCTCTTTTTCAGTGAAAATCGTTGTTCCGAAACGACATTTGCAAAAGCCGAAGACCCACCCTGGAACATGCAGGCCGCCATGATAATAGCGTCCTTCTTCTGTCTTCTCATCGGCTCCTATCTGCCTTTTCTCTACGACATGCTGCCGCACGCCGAGGTTGCTTTTCACCCATACGGCACATACCACCTCAGCGAAACGTTGCAGATTCTCGCCTTTACCGCCCTGGCCTTTTACTTCTTCCATAAGAAAATCGGTCCGGAGGCAGTCATCAGTCTTGATCTTGACTGGTTTTACAGAAAAGGCGGTCTCCTTTTCCTCTGGCTTGCCAAATATCCCATCCAGATTGCGGATAACGCCTGGGGCGCTGCCTACCGGGTTGTGGGCCTCAACAGCCTGATGACCACAGCAAAATTCTGGTCCTGGTTCGACTGGCACGGCATCGATGGCGTTGTAGACGGCTCAGCCCGCTGTGTTCGAGCTTTTGGAAGGCGTATCGCAACAGTGCTGCAGAGAGGTCAGATTCAGATGACCATTTACTACACGGCTACTTTTGCCGCTGTTATTCTAATCGCCTATGTCTGGTTATAATACTGAAACTGAGGATCATCGGTAATGGATCAACTACTCACTTATCCTGAATTTCCCCACCTGCTGAGCATACTCATATTCCTTCCGCTGATCGGAATCGTCCCTCTGCTCTTCTCAGCCAACGACTCCTTCAGCCGGTATTGGACGCTTATTATCACAGCTGTGGTGGCCCTATTATCCGTACGCCTCATTTTTGGTTTCGACACCAGCACGGCAAAATTCCAGTTCGCCGAAAGTTATACATGGGTAGAATCACTTAATATTCATTATCAGGTAGGCATGGATGGCATTTCGATCCTTCTTTTCCTCCTGACCACCTTTATTATGCCCTTCTGCGTTCTGGCCTCATGGTCCTATATTAAGAAAAGAACCAGAACCTTCATGATATGCCTGCTGGTCATGGAGACCTCCATGCTCGGCGTTTTTGTCGCCCTCGACTTTGTGCTGTTCTATATATTATGGGAAGCAATGCTGATCCCCATGTACCTTCTCATCGGCATATGGGGCGGACCCAGAAAGATTTATGCTTCCATTAAATTTTTCCTCTATACTCTGGCCGGCTCTGTTTTACTGCTGGTTGCCATAATCTGGCTTTACCAGAACAATGACTCCAGTTTTTTTATCCCGGATATGATGTGGCAAGGATATGCATTTACCGCCCAAATTCTTCTCTTTCTCGCCTTTTTTCTTGCCTTTGCCATCAAAGTACCGATGTTTCCCTTCCATACATGGCTTCCTGCAGCACATGTTGAGGCACCTACCGCCGGGTCCGTCATACTGGCCAGTGTTCTTCTGAAAATGGGAACATACGGTTTTCTCCGGTTTGCCCTGCCCATTACCCCGGACGCCGCAATCTATCTTGCCCAGCCTGTCCTGTGGCTCTCCATAGCCGGAATCATTTACGGTGGATTTACCGCACTGGCCCAGAACGACATGAAGAAGCTCATTGCCTACTCTTCTGTGGGGCATATGGGTTTTGTCACATTGGGTATATTTGTCTTCAACCTCCAGGGGGTTGAAGGTGCCATCCTGCAGATGATAAACCATGGGGTTACCACAGGTGCACTTTTCCTCTGTGTCGGCATGATCTACGAACGTACCCACAGCCGTGAGCTGCTTTCCGCCACAGGAGTGGGGAAATACATGCCGGTCTTTGTTACTTTTCTCGCGTTTTTCAGCCTTTCATCTTTCGGGTTTCCAGGGACAAACAGTTTTGTCGGCGAGTTTATGATTCTCGCCGGCGCTTTTCAGTTTGATACCGATCTCGGTAAATTCCCCTACCTTGCCCTGGCTGCTATTCCAGGAGCTATTCTGGCTGCCGCCTATATGCTGAGGATGTTGCAGAAAGTAATCTGGGGCGGAACCAACAACCCCGATCAGTCCTGGCAGACCGACCTGAATGCCAGAGAAATAGTAACCCTGGCACCATTTCTTTTTTTCGTATTCTGGATTGGGCTGGACGCCAAAGTATTCATAAATATGATGCATACCAGTGTGGCCGCTTTGCTCGACAACCTGCATATCCATCAGCAGCAGGCGCTGACGGCTGCTGATCTGATATTGCGCTAAACCGAAACACTAACTTGTATCCGTTCAAAACAATGTACTTGGAACTGAATACTGCCTCCCAAATAATGGAAAAACCGGCTGACATGACTATGAACAAATATTTGCGGGCACTACGAAGACCAGAGACCATTTATGAACAGAGACCAACTACCTCATTGAGGGCATTATGATGCTATTTTTACCTGAATTAACATTGTTGGGTGCCGCTCTCGTCATCTTTTTTGTCGCTATCAGCAATGCAGGCAGCAACACGATTAAAAATGTCGTTCTAGCTTTAGGAGCTTTGACCGTCGGCGCAACACTGTTGAGTGTCGGTCTGGAGGGGGATCTCTTCTTCCAAACCTACAGGATCGATCTTTTCTCTCAGTCTTTCAAGGTATTGATAAGTATAGCTCTTTTTGCAGTATTGTTGTTCGGCAGCCGACTGCAGGGTCTGCATACATCAATTCATGCCGAATATTACCTTTGTCTGTTCGTCAGTGTTCTCGGTCTGATGATGCTTGTTTCAAGTGTTGAATTACTCGCCATCTTCGTTTCTCTGGAACTCTCATCCTTTGCCGTCTACATCATGGTTCCGATGCGAGACGACAGTGGTAGATTTCGCTTTCAGATGGAAGCTGGTGCCAAATACCTTCTTTTTGGTGTTATAGCCACAGGATTTATGCTCTTTGGCATGAGCTACCTGTACGGTCTCACCGGATCAACCCATCTCGATGTTCTCGTTGCCGAAATGCCTGCTCTGCTGCACATGCCTGCCGCCGTTGTAGCTATTGTTCTGGTATTATGCGGTTTTTTCTACAAACTTGCCATTTTTCCCTTCCACTTCTGGGTACCGGATGTCTACGAAGGTGCTGCCAACGAGACCACCTCTTTTATCGCAACAGTGCCCAAAATTGCAGCGGTGGCATTACTTTTGCGTATCGTTACCATGATTGACAGCAACGGAGAAACCATTGTCAATCTCCTCATGGTCTGCTCTATTCTCTCCATGTTCTATGGCAACCTTTCCGCCCTGGTGCAGAAGGATTTGAAAAGAATGCTGGGCTTTTCAGGCATCGCCCATGCCGGATTCGTGCTTCTCGGCCTGCTGGTTTTCCACATCACCGGCTATTCCCATGCCCTCTATTATATCGCTGGTTATGTGGTCATGAACCTTGCCTGTTTTCTGGTAATCTGCAGCGTCGCCAATAACGGTGAGAATGTCCTGATAGAAGACCTCAACGGTCTCTATAAACGTTCTCCCCTCTTAGCATTAACACTTCTGATCGGTCTTTTTGCCCTTGCCGGAATCCCTCCATTTGTCGGCTTTATGGGAAAATTCTTTATCCTTGTGGATGCTCTGCGACAAGACTATCTCCTTCTCGTCACACTGGCGGCAATCAATACCGCAATTGCCATATATTATTACCTTTCCGTGGTTCGGGTTGCATTCTGCAGCAGTGAAGAAGAACTGGAGCCGATAGCCACCCCGGTTCATTTGAAGATGCTGTCTGTCGTACTTATGGCTGTTATCCTTATAATGGGAGTTTTCCCCAGCAGGTTTATTCATTACGCTGAAACTACTATCCAGTCCATTATGTAACATAAACGGCAATTCTATCTGGTTTTATGACAATAATTTCGGTTCCAGTGCCGGCAAATCTCTAAACCCACTGCCGATTGGTGAGATAACTACAATCACCGGTTTTCTCACCAGCTCTACCTCCGTAAAGCAATGAATCAACAACATAATGAACAATAGAACGCGTATTTATTACCCCCCTACTGAACCCGGCGCTATCTCATCAGGTCAATAATCCAGGCTGATCTCTTCCAGTTTTCTCTTGTCTATTAAATGGTGTATAGAGTTTTTTCTCTGTTACTGGTCTCTTTTTCTGTTAACAAACGTAGACAACGTCTTATATTAAATGATATTTTTATTATATTCCAAATTTCACTGATCAGAAAAACATGATAAACAGCTGGCTTCTCTTTATTATTGCCATTATCCTTGTGAGTTTTTTCCTTGAACTCCTGGTATCCATCCTCAATCTCAAACATTCTCCAAAACTTCCTGCCGAGTTCGAGGATATCTATGACCACGACAGCTATTCCAAATCACAACAGTACACCAGAGAAACCACCCGTTTTTCTCTGGTCGAAAATAGTATTTCAACTCTCGTCACCCTTGTTTTTCTTCTTGCGGGAGGTTTTAACCTGGTTGATATATATGCCCGTAGTTTTGGTTTCGGCGAAATTACCACAGGCTTGATTTTCACAGGCCTGCTTCTTCTGCTGTCCTTTCTTGTTGGCATGCCTTTCTCAATATATTCCACCTTTGTGATCGAAGAAAGATTCGGCTTTAATAGAACAACCATAAAAACCTTCACCCTCGACATTGCCAAGGCAGTCCTGTTGACCATTCTCATAGGAGGACCTGTACTTGCCTTGATTCTTTGGTTTTTCCTGTTTATGGGAAGCCTGGCTTGGCTGTATTGCTGGATAGGTGTATTTATCCTGACCCTTCTTCTACAATTCCTTGCTCCGGTGCTCATCATGCCGCTTTTCAACAAATTTACCCCTCTTGAAGAGGGTGAACTGAAGCAAGCTATTCTTCAATACACAGCGAAAGAAAAGTTTACCATCAAAGGCGTCTTCGTGATGGACGGATCAAAACGTTCGACCAAACTCAATGCTTTTTTTACCGGTTTCGGACGTTTTAAAAAAATTGTCTTTTTTGACACCCTTATGGAAAAGCTCTCAACCCAACAAGTCCTCGGAGTTCTCGCTCATGAAATGGGCCACTACAAACACAGACATCTTCTCAAGATGATTGTCGCCTCTTTTTTTCAGACCGGGATTCTCTTTTTCTTCCTTTCTCTTATCATGGAAAACGAAAATCTTTTTGCCGCTTTTTCTATGGATCATATTTCAACTTATGCCGGTCTCGTTTTTTTCGGCTTCCTCTACTCTCCTGTGAGTCTTCTCCTTGCCGTCATTTTCAATCATATATCAAGAAAGCATGAATACCAGGCTGATGAATATGCTGCACTATCAACCGGTTCACCACAATATCTCATAGAAAGTCTGAAAATACTCAGTCAGACAAACCTTTCAAATTTAACCCCGCATCCGCTCAATGTCTTTCTCCATTACAGCCATCCTCCCGTAGTGGAAAGAATCCGGGCTTTACGGTCTGTTGCGATATGAATTCAGTCATTGTAAATCAGCCTTACAACTTGACACCGATCCTTTTTCAAGGTTCACTATGAGGAAAGCTCCAGCCAGAAAGCATTCATTACAGAAAAACCCAGTACTGTATACTTCACTTTATAATCAACAAGGAGGCGTACATGAAACGTCATGAGCTACAAAAACCCCTGATACAATCGGCACTCATTCTCTTGGCAATTTTACTCCTGATAGG
>JAZBNU010000034.1:0-4595 GCA_036350815.1 Desulfopila sp. | reverse complement strand
GGATAGAGAGTACCGTCGCTCTGGTTTCCGATGCGCAATAGATATTTGCCAGATCCTTAAGAAGCGGGGTGGCATATCCTCTAATGAAATAAAAGAGAAGAAGAACGGCGATACCACCTGCAAACGGCACAAGCCCCAGAAGAATGTATGCTGCCGGAATACAGCAGACTATTACCAGGATTGCCGCAGTTCTGCCCATTACCCCGACCACATGGGAAGCAAAGGCTGCCACCACTGCAACAGTAAGGTTAAGCACCACCCACAGCGGTGTAATTACCTCTTCGGTTAAGCCATGCTGGACAAAATAGACCTGCGCCGTCCAGGCCATGCACAATGTCGCGGTTCCTGTTATGGCGGAAAGAAGTAAAGTTGAGCTTAATTTCAGATCGACAAAAAGGCTTTCCCTGCAAACCTGGAGTATGTGACGTAAGCCAGGCGTTATTGCCATTGCTTTACGTTGAGGTTCTATCAGGAGAAATGCTGCGGGGATAGCCATTGCCGCAATACAGGCCTGAGCGATATACACAGAACGATAACTCAGCATTGCCGCTATAAGACCACCGCAGATTGCTGCACTGGTTTCAGCAAAATTGCCAAGCGAGGTTATGCGGCCTTCCAGCTGCAGATATCGATGCCGTTTTCTCATGGAGGCAAGACTGTCATAAAGCAGAGCCGAATCGGATCCGGAAATAAAGCTCCCTCCCAGGCCAAGTATCACCTCTGCTGCGAGAAAACCATAAAACCCCGACGAGACACTGTATATCACATATCCCAGTGTCCCGAGAATACTGCCCATTATCAGCGACTTTTTTCGCCCTATTACATCTGCCATATACCCGGATGGGATTTCCAGAAGGGCGACACTCACCGAATAGACGGCCTGCAACAAAAAGATATCGTACTCATCCAAGCCGTTTTCGGTATAGTAGAGTGCTACAATGGGCATGATCAACATGAACCATTTCGACAGCTTTATGAGGTAGAGTCCGTAGATATTCGTCAGCAGTGATCTCTTCATTTTCCCAATTTAACCCGCATATTTCATGGCTCGAGATGGTTTAGCCCGAATTTCTCATGAACATTGTCTCAATTTTCTTCAATTAGATGATATTCCAATATGTTCAAGCAGAATACCTTCATAAGAAAACCATACACACTGTTCATGAGAAATTCAGGTTAGGCAACATCTAACCTACCCAAATGTACCATGTCAACACAGTTCCAGGGTGGTGTAAGTAAAAACTGCGGAATAGTTACCTCTCTTGTATGCTCTTCTTTCATACGTTCTTGGTTTCAACAAGTGAGGAGGATCATGATGATCATGCCATTATTACGCGATATTCTTTCTTTCGCTATTCTTCTGCTGCTCAGTGCACCAGAACAATCTACAGCTGTGTCGACGCTAAACGGATTTGTCCTTGAAAATGCCCGCATCAACCCCAGTTCCATTTTCAGAGGCGGCCCCCCGCGGGACGGTATTCCCGCCCTCAACGCCCCACTTTTCCTACCTGCAAAACAAGCTGACTACCTGCATGATGATGATAGAGTACTCGGCATCGTAATGCATGGCTACGCGCGGGCTTATCCCATAAACATTCTTAACTGGCATGAAGTCGTTAACGATGAGATTGAAGGGTCCGCCATTGTTATCACCTATTGCCCTCTATGCGGCACCGGGATGGCATTCTCTGCTGTCGTTGCTGGAAACCCTCTCCAGTTCGGTGTCTCCGGGCTGTTATACAACAGTGACGTGCTTCTCTATGACACGGCAACCGAATCGCTCTGGTCCCAGATTATGGGAGAGGCTGTAACCGGCCCTCTTGCCGGAACAAAACTCGAGCAGATGCCACTGGAACATACCAGCTGGAAACACTGGCAGAAGAAATACCCACATACGTCTGTTTTATCCCGCGATACTGGATACGTGCGGGATTATGACCGCAATCCCTATGGGAATTATGCCGTCTCTGAGCAACTCTACTTTCCCGTGGAAAATCAAGCAGAAGAAACCCTTCATCCCAAAGAGGTCGTTCTCGGGGTTGCTGTTGGAAAGAGTTATAAAGCCTACCCTTTTTCTACGCTGCTGGCATATGGTAAGAGGTGTTTCCCGGACTCCCTCAACAACACAGCATACACAATTCTTTGGGATGAAGACGCCGGATCTGCCAAGGCTGTCGATGAGCAGGGAAGAGTTTTACCAACCATTCAGGGATACTGGTTTGCCTGGCATGCCTTCTACCCTGATACGGAAGTATTTACAGTACCGGAGACATCCGAAAATATGGTAGAAGAGTGACCTCGAATTATCAGCCTGCTGTTATTTCCTAAAGATATCTGTGTTGAGGCCTGCAGGGCAAGGTGTTGAAATACAATTTATTGTTGCGAAACAAAAGCATGGTAATGGAGAGGTCCCGTTATGCAAATAGAGAGGATTACACCAGTTCGGCCATAACCTGGTTTGCCAAAAGACGCCCTTTTTTGGTAAGACGAAAGTGGCTGTTGGTGAATTCAACAAACCCGTTCTGCAGCAACGGGCTGAGAATGTCCCCATAGTGCTCTTGTAGATTTATACCAAAACGGTCATAAAGAGCCCCGTATGAGACGCCTTCGGTCATCCTTATGCCCATTATAACACTTTCTCGAAACGACGCTTCAGTGCTCAATTTTTCACTTTCTTCGACGATACACTCCCCATTCTCAACAGCCCTGCAGTACTTTACCGGGTCCGAGATATTACGTGAGCGGATTCCATTATACAGACCAACACTCCCGGCACCTACGGCAATATAGTCAAGATTCCGCCAATAGTTCATATTATGCCGACACTCGAAGCCCTGCATGGCGAAGTTGGATATCTCATACTGCTGCAGGCCCGCCCGTCCGCACATATCGGAGAGGACCTCGTCCATCTGCAGTATTTCATCCTCACCGGGGAGGATAATCGAACCCAGGGCATACCGTTGCGCCAGAGGCGTACCCTCCTCCAAAGAAAGCTGGTAAAGAGAAAGATGCGGCAGGTCGAGAGACAATGCTGTCTCCACATTCCAGCGCCACCTCTCCAATGTCTGGCCCGGCAGACCATACATGAGATCCAGGCTGATATTGACGAAACCCGCTCCAATGGCATCACGGATACAGTCCCAGCCGTCCTGCGCCGAGTGCAGGCGTCCGAGTTGATCAAGCTCGTCGTCTAAAAACGACTGAACCCCAACAGAGAGGCGGTTGATTCCTGCCTGGCGCAGCCGCAGAAGTTTCATGAAATCCAGGGTCTTCGGATTTGCCTCCAGGGATATTTCTACACTTTCATGGAAAGTGAAATATTCTTTACAGCAGGCAAGAATTTCTGAAATTGCTTCAGACGGCAGAAGAGAAGGGGTGCCGCCACCAAAAAAGATCGTCTCAAGCGGCGTGCCTTTTCCTGAAAAGAAATGTTCAACTATCTCTTTTTTAACAGCCTGTACATAACGAGAATAGATCCTCTCCATTCCTGCATAGGAATTAAAGGAGCAGTAGTCACATTTTCCCAGGCAAAAGGGTATATGAATATAGAGAGAGGCCATGAACGCCATCCTTAAAGAGCTGCTGTCTGGCTTAGTGTCTTCGCCACATCTTCCTGAATCGTTGCCATCACACCTTGGTCTGCAAAGCTGTATGCACCCTCTCCTATGATGAAATGATCCAGAAGAGCTATATGCATCATCGAGCAAAGGAGGGCCAGAGAACGGGTAAGATGCAGGTCCTGTGGAGACGGATTCATTGACCCTGATGGATGATTATGGGCAACGATCAGAGCTGCAGCATTGAGTTCCAGAGCGCGTTTCACAATTTCTCTGGGATAGACAGTATTCACATTAATCGTTCCCTCTGCCAGAATTTCCGAGGTCAAAACAGTATGGGCAGAATCGAGAAAGATTACCGTGAGAACCTCTCGAGGAAGATCTCGCATGGAGTGCAGCAGATAGTCCCTCACTTCGTTGGAAGAACGGAGAAACGTTCGGCCTATTAAACGTTGTCTAAGATATCTCCGTGACACTGCCTGGACGAAATTGATGGCGAAACTGTTTTTGGGGCCAATTCCAGGTATCCGGAGAAGTGCTTCTCTGGGGGCCTCTAATACAGCCGAGAAAGAGCCAAATTTTTTCAGAGCCAATCTGGCCGGCTCTTTACAGTCTGTGCGGGGTGTACCAAAAGAGAGCAAAAGTTCCAGTACTTCAGCATCACTGAAACCTTCAGCCCCGATTTCAAGAAATTTATCACGCAGCCTGGCACGATGGCCGGCACCTTTCTGCTGCCAGTCTTGCTTTTTCACGTCATTCTTTTCCACCCGTCAGGATTTTTTGAAAAAGATCATTGGCTATTTTAGGATTCGCTTTGCCTTTGGTTTTCTGCATCAGCTGCCCGACAAAAAAACCCATGACCTTGCTTTTTCCCTGCCGAAACTGCTCGGCCTGCTCCGGGTGGGCCGACACAAGGTCCTCAACCATCCGCTGCAGCTCCGTTTCGTCGGAAACCTGAACAAGATCTTTTTCCCGGACCAGCGTTTCTGCATCTTTCCCGGTTTCCATCATTTCAGAAAAAACCGTTTTAGCTATTTT
>JAZBNU010000033.1:0-6055 GCA_036350815.1 Desulfopila sp. | reverse complement strand
ACGCCATAAACCCTTCCATGGGGGCTTGACTGCAGCCGTCCTGGCTGCAGACACCCGAGAAAAGAGCGACCCTGCCCCCTTAAAATCACGATGCTGAGTTTCAGGGGTAATCAGGTAAAAAAAGAAGAACGAAAAATCTATCTGACAACTGTGAATCAACCTTACCATCCAAGGCTTGTAAACTCCCTTGGGGGGAGGTTAAATATATTCTGCCAGTCCGGTGAATGTTAGGATCAGGCCGATTATTTCAAGCAGATTCCCCAAGGCGCTTGGGTTTCTTTGTCTATGGAAAAACTTTTCGAAAACGACATCGTCCTTTTGGGCGCAGGTGATTGATTTTTGCAGCGGATGATTGACCCACTCTCCTGCTCCAATCAGGGTAATGCCCAGGCCTATCTGCCTCAGCCCGCTGAAAATCTCATTTTGCCACCCTTCGAAAAGCGAAAAAACCAGAAGACTTCCTCCTGAAATAAGAAGAAGAATAAAAAAGTAGCTGGTCAGTGGAGTAGATTTTTTCGCAGCCATATCTGCTAATTCCCTCGTTACATAGAATTTTTCTGTATTGTATCTTTTCCTGAGAAAAATGCCAAGAACCTCTTTCTCCCTTCTGTAAAGCTTCAAGAAGGATAATACTATCAGGCTGAGTTTCGTATGTAATAATTTTTTTTGCAGTAAAGAATGGTTGAAAGGATAATATTTGACAGGAAAAAAAACAGATATAAAATGAAAAAAAATATAAGGTAAGCACTGTGGCGTCACTCTATTGAGCTGTATTAAGAAGTATGTTGGCCTATATCTGGCGCCACTATCCATATTTTCCGCAATAGGCGGTACAAGTAAAAGGAGAGGAGTTTCCATGAAGATGAAGCTGTTATTGCATATTGTGGTTAGCTCGCTGGTTGTGGTTTTGTCGGCCCAGTCAGTTCTGGCTTTGCGTGAGTTGGGGCAAAACCCATTTTACAGTGGCCCCATTGAGTCCGAAGAAGCCATGAAAAATATGCTCATCGACAAGAGAGACGACGTGAGAGAAGGACTGATAAAGGCAGGCTACCCTGGGCTGTTCGAGCCCCTTATGGCTCAGATTGCTGATGCCGAAGTTAAGAAAGTTCTGTATCAAAAAGGACAGACATTTGAATGGATGTTCTATCGTAAAAAAGGTCAGGGGCCCGTTCGAGTAGACAGCAATGTGGTCTGGGAATCGGAAGAGCCTATTCGGAGCTATGAATTTTTTGTGGACGACAATGGATTGCGCTATACTCTCGCTGTCCCCCCAATTTGTGGAAATCCGGCGTTGCTCGGTTTTGGCCCTGTTCCTGCCGAGCCTGCAGATGCCCCTGTTGCGACAGCGGTAGAGCCGGAACCGGTTGCGGCGGGAGGACCGGAACCAACCGTTGAACCGCGTCGTTTTCCTTTTCTGATTGACGCAGGCTATCTGCATCAGCTGGATCCGGCTCATCATCTTCTACTGCGTGTAGGGATGGAATTTCCTCTTAGTGACAACTTTTCACTCATCGGCATGATTGGTGGTGCACCAAAGCTTTCCGGTGCCGATGGTGATCATGCTTTTGTGGCCGATGTTTTTGCTAATTACTCTATTTCGCGCTTTTATTTGAGCTTTGGAGTGGGAGCATGGCTGAGCAGCGGTGATGATGATATCAAAACTGAGGATGATGATTTTGATCTGATTGTAAATGTCGGCGCACGTGTTTTTGGAGAGGAGGACGCTTTTAATACCTCTGTTTTTCTTGAGGCTCGATCAGGGGTGGATGAACTGGATGACTTTGATCTCTATGGAAGGGTAGGAGCCGGTCTGCGCTTTCGTTTCTAGCCCGAATTTCTCATGAACATTGTGTCAATATTCTAAAATTAGATGATATTCCAATATTTTCAAGCAGTATATCTTCATAAGAAAATTATACACAATGTTCACCGAAGGCCAGCCGATCTTACCGTGCCCGGACTCTCACTTCGTTCGCTTACCTGCAGCGTTGCCGAAGCAAGGCGCATAGGCTACTATAGCCCCTTGCTTCGCGCCTCGCATCCACGGCAACCTCGGCTGGTGAGAAATTCGGGCTAGCCCGAACCTCACCATCTTTTCCAGAGTCAAGGATGGCCATTTTTACGGTTGAGTTTTTCAGGAATTCAAGATTCTGTCTACTCAGGATCGCGCTGCAGTTCACAGGAATTGAGCAGGTCTTTGAGATTGTTGACATCGTGTAGCTTGCCAAAAACTGTAACCACATCACCTGACTGCAGCCTGGTGTTCCCGCGAGGAATGATAATTTTCCCTCCTCGTTTGATAGACACCAGGTTAAGGGTCTCAGGCAGAGGAAGGTCTTTTACCAGGGCACGGTTGCAATTGTCCTCCTCCTTCAGCACAAACTCAACAAAACCGTTTTCTTTGAGTCCTCGCAGGGCAACCTGGCCTTCCACAATCTGGCCGCGCTGTTTTCTGACGATACCGACATCATAGGCACGCAGAATGTCGCTCCGACTGATTACTCCTAGTAATGTACCCGATCCGTCTCTATCGATAACGGGAAGGCGAGCGAGATCGCGGGGGGCCATTTTCTGGATAGCTGCCCAGATAGGTTCATCAGGGAAAACAGTGATAGGATTTTCTATGGCTATGTCTTTGACTGTTACCCCCTTGGGGGAGAAAGTTTCTTGCGACTCCAATTTGTGAACGTCCTGCAGTGTGATAATTCCGTGCAGTCTATGGGAGTCCTTCATGACGGGAAAACCAAGGATATTGCTTTCCTGAAAGAGCGCCATCAGTTCGGCAAGAGGCTTGTCCATATGAATGGTGACGGGATTGCTTTTCATCACTTCGCTGACCTTGACACCCTGCATGATGTCCATGTCTCGCCCTTCAGAAAATCGAATGCCGCGTTTGGCGAGCTTGAGGGTATATATGGATTCCGGATGAAGCCATTGAGCAAAGTAACAGGCTGTTATTCCAGCTATCATGAGAGGCAGAATAATAAGATAGTCGTTGCTCATCTCGAAGACGATCAGCATGGCTGTAAGAGGTGCTCTGGCTGTTGCGGAAAAAACTGCAGCCATGCCCACCAAAGCGTATGCTCCTGCGCCTCCTGATATTGCAGGAAACCAAAGCTCAAAGAGATGTCCCATGGCCCCGCCGAACATAGCACCGATAAACAGTGACGGTGCAAAAACGCCGCCTGAGTTCCCGGAACCTAAGGTAAAAGAAGTGGCCAGGGGTTTGAGGAACATCAGAAGAAGTAGTATCCAGAATGTACCGTCCCCCTGTATTGCTGTTTCAATAAAGTCAAAACCGGAACCATACATATGGGGCAGCCCCTGGAGTACAGGATGGGTGTCTGAGGGTGGTACCGATCCGGATATACCGGTGCCGGGGAGCAGAGTGTAACACAGTCCTATAATTCCGAGGCAGGCAGCGCCAACCGCCGGCTTGAATATTTGAGGAAAATCCCAGCTGTCGAATGCTTTTTCGGAAAAATCCAGCATGCGTATAAACATGATACCGACAATTGCAGCAAGCAGGCCCAGGACCAGATAGAGCAGGATGGAAAGGGGGGAAACCATGGTATAGACAGGAACTTCAAAGGCAGGTCTGGCGCCGAGAAATATTCTGCTGACTATGGAAGAAGATACGGCAGCGATAACGACATTGCCGAAGGCCCGTACCTGCAGGCCTGACATCAGGACCTCGATGGCAAAGATAATGCCGGCTATCGGCGCGTTAAAGGTCGCCGCAATACCAGCAGCGGCGCCACAGGCCACCATATTACGGATTCGTTCATCAGAGAGGTTAAGAATCTGTCCCAGACTTGAGCCCAGAGCGGACCCTACCTGGACTATTGGGCCTTCGCGGCCGGCGGACCCGCCTGTGCCGATACAGAGTGCTGATGCTAGAATCTTGGCAGCGGCGACACGTGCCCGAATCCGTCCGCCATGAAGTATCAACGCCTGCATGACCTCGGGGATGCCGTGCCCCTTGGCTTCGTGTGCCAGGAGGATGAGAGGTCCGACTAAAAGGCCGCCAAGGATCGGGATTATAAGATAATACCATAATCCTGAAGCAGGAAGCAGAGCGGGCAGAGTGGAGTAGCAAAAATATTGAATACCATAGATGAGTTTAATAAACAGGACTGCTGCCAGCCCAGTGGCAGCTCCGATTGCAATGGACAATATGATCAGGGTTATTCCCTCTGGAGGGGCTGTTTTGTCGAGAATGTTACCAAAAAATCTGGGCCTTGGGCTCATGGGTTCCTGCCTGTGTGTCAAGAAAACTCAATGTCGGTTCAATATCTCTGGGCAGGGTACTAAAAAAGAGTCCATCAGCCAACCCTATTTCACAAAATCTGCCATGAGCATGGTTAACGGTGAATAAAACGTTATTATAAGAAGATCAACTATAAGGATAGCCAGAAAAGGTAATACCGCTTTTCCCACAGCGGTTAGTCGATCCCCGGAGATAGAAGATGAGACGATCAGGCAGATCCCCATGGGCGGGGTTAACATGCCGATCGCGAGATTAGTTACAACAATAACTCCTAATTGGATCATATCTATGCCGAGTACCGGTTGCATGGCAGCAATCATTGGAACAAGCAGGATAAGCGCCGCGGTGGTTTCCATGAAGGTACCCGCGACAAGGAGAACGACATTGATAATCAGCAGGAGAACAAGTGGATTGTCACTGATAAGAAAAAGGGAGCGGGCGAGACGCTCAGGGATGTCTTCAATGGCGGCAATCCATCCAAAAACTGAGGCTGCGGCTATGATGAACATGACAATGGAGGCAGCTATGGCCCCTTCGGTAAAAAGGGAAGGCAGTTCTTTGATGCTGATTTCTTTGTAGACACAAACACCAAGAATAAGACCGTAGAGCACCGCAATTGCGGCCGATTCTGTGGCGGTAAAAACTCCTGAAAGGATGCCTCCAAGGATAATGACTGGTGCGCCAAGCGGTAGAAGTCCATGCCGCAATGTTTGCAGGACCTGCCGTATTGAAAAAGCGGCGTTCAAGGTGTAGCCGTTTCGGATGGAGATAAAGCAGGCCACCATGATCAGGCTGACCCCGATCAACAGACCTGGGAGAATGCCGGCAGCAAAAAGTCTGCCGATAGAGGCACCGGTGAGATAGCCAAAAATAATCATGGGGATTGAAGGTGGAATGATGACTCCGATAGAACCGCCCGAGGCCTGTACTGCGGCGGCAAAATCGGAACGGTAGCCGGATTTTTTCATGGCAGGAATCAGGATGGCGCCGACGGCGGCTGCATCGGCTGCAGCAGACCCTGAAATGCCGGCAAAAAACATCGAGGAGACAATGGCAACAGCCGCCATGCCGCCCGGAAGCCAGCCAACCAGACTGTTGGCCAGATCAATAAGTCTCCGGCTTACGCCGCCGGCTGCCATAATTACCCCGGTGAACATGAAGAGTGGAACAGCCATCAGGTGAAAAGAGTCGGCTCCGCCAAAAAGCTTCTGGACGACTATCATCAATGAAGATTCCCCCTGAAAAAGCAGAGCAACTATGGCGGACATGCCAATAGCTATGGCGATAGGGGTGTTGAGGAGAAAAAGAAACAGCATGCTGAGGATGAGTATTTCAGCGGTCATCATCATTTCCTGCGAGGGTAGCGAGGAGAAATACCAGGCAGTGAAGAAAAAAAAGTGCACCGCTGAAAGGGATAATGCTGAAAATGATCCATTTAGGGAGGGCCAGGGCTGGACTGATCTGCGTCCGGATGAAAAAAGCAAAAGTGCTGCCATGGTAAAGCATCACTGTAAAGAAACCCAGGGAGATGATGTAAACAAGAATCCGGCAGCCTTTTTGCCATGGCTGTGCGAGTCGCTGTGTAAGTATATCTATTCCGGGATGTATTCCGCGATAATAGGCAGAAGTGGCGCCCAGAAAGGTTATCCAGACGAGAAGATAGCGAGCCAGTTCTTCGGACCAGAAAAGTGAAGAGTTGAGGATATAGCGGAAAAAAACCTGGGCTATGACTATGAGGGTCATGCTTATGCCCAGCAGAGCCAGGCTTTTTTCTACCCATATGTT